>JBFWPD010000219.1:0-6840 GCA_050250175.1 Vicinamibacterales bacterium | reverse complement strand
CACGAGACCGGCCGGCTGGCCGTCGCCGCGGCCTGCCCGCGTGCGTCGCGCGCCGAGCGGCGCGCCCGCGCAACCGCCGCGCTGACGCGGGTCGGTCACGCCAATGCGCTCGCACGGCGTCCAGCCCAACTCTCGGGCGGAATGCGTCAGCGCGTGGCCATCGCGCGGGCGCTCGCCACGAACCCGGTCATCCTGTTTCTCGACGAGCCGTTCGGCGCGCTCGATGCATTGACGCGCGGCGCGCTCCAGCAGGACGTCATGCGGCTCTGCGCTTCCGGCAAGGGCGTCACGGTGGTCATGTTCACGAACAACATCGACGAGGCGATACTGATGTCCGATCGCATCGTGCCGATGCGCCCCGGACCTCCGGCCTCGCTCGGCACACCCATACCGATCGGCCTGCCGCGGCCTCGGTCGGCCGAGATGATTGCCGACGACGAGCGGGCGTGGACGGTGCGGGCCGAAGTGATGCATCGCCTGAGCGAGCAGGTGAGACCCGCATGAACGCGCCGCTCGAGCTGACGGGACTGACCCGCGTGTTTCAGACTCCCGCCGGGCCGCTCATTGCGGTCAAGGATGTCAACGCGCATGTTCACGCCGGGGAGCTCGTCGCAATCATCGGGCACTCGGGGTGCGGCAAGTCCACGGTACTGTCGATGATCGCGGGCCTCGATCGTGCGACGCTCGGCCGCGTCGTGGTCGACGGCAGGGAAGTCACTGCTCCCGGACTGGAACGGGCGATGGTGTTCCAGCGTCCGTGCCTCCTCCCGTGGCTCAGCGCGCTGCAGAACGTCGGGCTCGCGGTCGCGCAGCGCGCGGACGTGTCAGCGGGACAGCGGGCACTCCTGGCGCGCGAGCACCTCGAGCGCGTGGGGATCGAGGGTGCAGCCAACGAGCGTCCGTCGGAACTGTCACTCGGCACGCGTCAGTGCGTGGCGCTCGCTCGTGCGCTTGCCCTCGAGCCGCGCTTCCTGCTGCTCGACGAACCCTTCTCGATGCTCGATTCACTGACGCGTTTCTCGCTCCAGGAGACGCTCCTGCGCGCGTGGGAATCGTCTGGACGGTCGGTGGTGCTCGTGACCCACGATGTGGACGAGGCGCTCTTTCTCGCCGATCGCGTGCTCCTCATGACCGATGGTCCGGAAGCCACCATCGGCGACATCGTCGAGGTGCCATTCGCGCGTCCGCGTGTCAGAGGCGCCGTGCTCTCACATCCGCAGTACTACGGGCTGCGACGATCGATCCTCGACTTTCTCGAACATCACTCGAGGCAGATGCGCGTGTCGGCGCTCGACACGGTATTGAAGGCAGGACGGCAGGGCGGCGCTACGCTCGCAGCCGATTCCTCTCGTCGATGAACGTCACGACGAGCACGTCGCGGTAGCCGGGCGCGGCCGGGTCGATCGCTTCGACGGGCGTGACGCCGTGCGCCACGCGCGAGTCGTCGACCAGGGCCGCGTCGAAGGGATGCTGCAGCGTGAACTGCCCGAGTGGCTGTCCGTCGAGCGCATGAACGGTGGTCGTCCCGCTCGCGATGTTCCTGCGGTCAATCAGCAGCACCAGCACATAGTCCACGCCGTCGCGGTGCACACCTTCGGGCGTCGGACGGCCCTGCTCGTCATGCCGCGCTTCGATCCGGAACTGATGCACTTCGATGTGCCAGCGCTCGGTCGCGGGAGCGAGCCCGCCAAAGAGCGTCTGGCACGCGGCGAGGATCGTCCGCATGCTGGCGCTGTGTGCCAGCGCGTCCGTCATCGGCTCGAACCAGCGGGCGATCCCTCCGTGCAGCGGGTTGTACTTGGTGCTCTGGTAGTGAGGCTGGTGCGGCTGGCGTACCGGCGGAGCATGGCGGCCGGCTGCAAACACCGCGTGTCTCCGCCGGCGGTAGCGTCCGCCGTCCGCCATGTAGCCATCGAGCTCGAGGGAGTTCCAGGACTCGGTGAGGGCCTTCCAGTCGGCGAGTGAGCCGTGCGCTTCGAGAAACGGGCGCATCTCTGCCGCCTCGACGAAGGCAAAGCCCGTTCGAGCAATGGCGTCGTGGAGCACGGTGTGCCCCGATGAGGAAGGCCCGGTCATGATGCTCCGCCTAAAGCAGGAGCGTTTCGACCCGGTGCCCGTGGACGATCTCTTCGCAGGGCGACCACGCGAAGAGCGTGAACCGGCCGTCCTGCGAAGCGACGAGCGCGATGGCTTCGCGCTGGTCGTGCACGAACTGAATCGCCGACAGATGCCGGGTGCCGCCGATTCCCGTCGGATGGACGACGGACGGCGCTCCTCCCTCGATAGGTTCCGTGACGGCGACCTGCTCGACCGGGCTCGAGCCATCACGCCTCGTGATCTTCGCGCCGAACGCCAGGACGTCGAACCGGTCGTTCAGGATGGTGGCCCCATCGACCGCGGTCAGGCCCGCGACGGCCTGTACCGCTTCCTCGAGCGCATCGTTCCAGCGATTGCTATCGGGATCAGCCTGCACGTTCCGCACGATCCCCGCGAGGTCGACGAACGCGGGCTCCACCGCGTACGACACGGGTCGAACGATCGAATCCCGCCAGGCGTCGTTGCCATCCTTGACGATCAACAAAGTGCCGCCGCGCCCGTGCGCTCGCATCGAGACCGCCAGCTGCACGAGGATGTCCACCTGTCCGGCGCCGGCGCCGCGAGGGTTGAAGCCCAGGAGCGAGGTCAGGAGCATCGGACAGTCCGGCAGGGCCGACGCACGCTCGTCGATGATCTTGATCTGATCGCCTTCCAGCACAGCCACGTTGACGAATTTCCCGCCGCCGTCCCGATGATGCTTGACGACCAGCAGGCCAGGCGCGACCACTTCGAGTACGAAGCAGGACGAGGGGATCAGCCAGGTCGTCCCCCAGACTTCCAGCGCGTCGCCATGCCGCCAGACGCCCAGGTGGATCCCCCGCCGTTCGACCGCCGGCGCGATACGTACGAGTGACCCGGCGACGAGCGGAAGCGGACGCTCGAATCGCAGAGGATGGGCGGCAAGTGAAGAGGGAAGCAGTGCCAGCGACACACGCGGCACGTAGCCCTCTTCGCGGCGGAGGCTCGCCCAGAACGCGGCGTCGATGATCGCTTCGATGGCCTCGACGTCAGGCAGCAGGTCGCGCGCCGAACGGTCGCGGTCCGCCACCGACTCGGCGTGACGGACGAAATGCTCGCGTACCTTCGGTGCGACGGTCCTCGCGGCCGGGTACCGGGCTTCGGTGATCGCCTGCACGCGATCCATTGTAGTGCCGCCGGTCGTCAGCGCCGGACGACGACGACCTGATGCGGTTCGCTGATCGCGAGCCCCAGCAGGCCGCTGACGATGCTGACGACGAGGCCGCCCCAGAATGCCGCCCAGAAGCCGGTGACGACGAAGCCGATCCCGAGCGCCAGGCTCACGGTGCTCGTCAGCCACAACAGAAGCGCGTTGATGACCAGCAGGAACACTCCGAGCGTCACGACGATCAGCGGCAGCGTGAGGAGCTTCATCAGCCGTCCGAGCACGGCGTTGACGACACCGAACACGACCGCCACTCCGAGGAACGGCAGCCAGCCACCCGAATAGTCGACCCCTGGGATCAGCCTCACCGCCGCCCAGAGCGACGCCGCATTGATGAGGGTGCGCGCAATGAATGCCGTGTTCATGGTCGTCCCGCCCAGTCTAAGTCTGCCTGCCGCACCGTGATTTTCCGCGCAGGGCGTCGCCAGCCTGCCTTGCACGCGGAATCGGACCGAAACCCATGCATATGTTCACAAATCTTTATAAATGTTCACAATACCGGATTGATTCGTGACCTTGTTCGTCCTACTATGACCGGATATGTCCTACGGAGTACGTCCGACAGTATCCATCCCACGAACGGTCGCGGGTGGCGCGACGGCCGCGACCCTGGCCTTTGCGCTTCTGACCGCTTCCTGCACCGGTGCGGTCTCGCCCTCGACAACCGTCAGCGCACCACCGCAGGCGTCGTCCACTGTCCCTGTCATCGTCGACGCGATGGCCGAGCTCGAGCGAATCGGCCGGCCCATCAAAGCCTCCGTGATCGTCGACGACCTTCCCGCAGGTGTACACGCCGCAGCCGACGGAGGCATCACCGTGTCGCGTGAGTGGCTCGACGAGATGATCGTGAATGTCGACGTGATGGCCGGCGTCCTGAGCCACGAGCAGTGGCATCTGGATGAAGGTCCACACACGTGCGAAGACGGGCGGCGTGATCGGCGCGGCATTCCCGGCGCGTGGCAGTACCACGCCGAGACGTTACGTCTCCTCGGCGCCTTCGAGACCGCGAACGTCGTCGCGTCGGCCGTGGGCAACTACTGCGATTGATCTGACTGATGCGCGCCGCTCGTCTGCGGCCGCATCGTCCCTGGCTCTCCCGCGCCTGTTTGCTGCTGCCCGTAGGGTATCCTGTCGGCAATGCGCGTCCTGCTTCGCGCGTTGGTTCTGAGCCTGGCGGCTGCTGCGTCATTTCCCGCTGAGGCCGGCGCCGACGAGGGCTGGCTCATCGAGCGGATGGACGTCCGCCTCGCGATACAGCCTGACGGCTCGATAGAAGCCGCCGAGGCCATCGACGTCGATTTCCGCGGCCTCGAGCGGCATGGCATCTTTCGCGATCTCCTCTTCCTCCTCACCTTCGACGAGACGAGAAATCGCCGCTACGACATCGACCTCGATCGAGTCACCACTGCGGAAGGGACACCACACCAGGTAGAAACGCTGACCGAGGGCGACACGCTCAGGTTCCGCATCGGCGATCCGGATCGGACCATCTCCGGACGTGAGACCTACCGCCTCGCGTACCGCATTGCCGGTGCGCTCAACGGGTTCCCGGATCACGACGAGCTCTATTGGAATGCCACTGGTGTATGGCCGGTGACGATGGAGCGAACGTCGATCACGGTGGCGCTGCCATCGCCGGACGCGATTCAGCGCGTCGAGTGTTTCCAGGGCTACGCAGGGACGCGCGAGCCGTGCCGGGCGGAAGTCTCGTCGTCTTCTGCGATCTTCACGGCGACCCGTCCGCTCGCCGAGAGCGAGCAGGTCACGATCGTCCTTGGCTTCCGGAAAGGCGTTGTCGTCGATCCAGGGCCCATCCTCGTCGACGCGCCGCGCGGTCTCGCCCGCTTCTTCGATCGAACGCCTGCATGGCTCGGTCTGATGACGGTGGGCCTTGCCGCGGCATTCGGCGGCGTCGGCGCGCTCTGGTGGCGTTTCGGACGCGATCGACGCTTCGTCTCTCTGTATCGAGACGCGCAGGACACCGCGCAGGAACGAGTTCCGCTCTTTGGAGCGCGGCCGGTCGCCGTCGAGTTTCAGCCGCCCGACAGCATGCGGCCCGGACAGATGGGTCTGCTTCTCGACGTACGGGCCGACACGCTGGACGTCACCGCGACGATCATCGACCTTGCCGTTCGCGGCTATATCAAGATCACCGAGATTCCGAAGACCTGGATCCTCGGCAAGACCGACTGGCAACTGGAGCGCCTGAAGCCGTCGGACACCTCGCTGCTCGAGTACGAGCAGATCGTTCTCTCGGGTCTGTTCGGTGGCGCCACGACGAAGCGCGTGTCGGAGCTGAAGAACAAGTTCCATACGAGCCTGTCGAAGGCCAGGGAGTCGCTGTACGCCGACTCGGTCACACGAGGCTGGTTTCCGAACAATCCCAACACGGTGCGCATGGTGACCGCGGTTCTGGGCATCGTTCTCGCGGTTGCCGGCGGCGCGCTCACGGTGATGCTTGGCCGGCGTTTCGGGGCCGGCCTGCTGGGCCTGCCGGTGATAGCAGGCGGCCTCCTGCTGGCGATTGCATCACGCGCCATGCCGCGGCGTACGGCCGTTGGCCGGCAGGCGCTCAGCCGGACGCTCGGGTTCGAGCGCTACATCAAGACGGCGGAAACGACCCAGCAGGCATTTGCCGAGCGCGCGCAGATCTTCACCGCGTACCTTCCGTACGCGATTGCCTTCAAGTGCGTCGATCGATGGGCGCGCGCGTTCAGCGACATCGACGTTCAGGCGGCGACGGCCGGGTGGTACGCAGGGTCGTCGGCGTTCGACTCGAGGACGTTCTCGTCCAATCTTGGAAGCTTCTCGTCATCGGTGTCCACCACGCTGGCGTCCACACCTGGCGGATCCGGAGGGAGTGGATTCAGCGGCGGTTCGTCAGGCGGCGGCGGAGGTGGCGGCGGGGGCGGAAGCTGGTGAACGCGGCCGGGCCGATCAGGGCGAGAGCGGGCTCGGGACCTGAGGAGTGGCCTGTTCGCTGGTCGAGAAGAACTCTGCCGGCGTGAACCCGAATGCCCCCGCCACCAGCAGGCTCGGGAAGCTTTCGACCTTGATGTTGTACGCCTCGACGCCGCCGTTGTAATAGTTCCTCGCGAAGGCAATCAGATTTTCAGTCTCAGTCAGATCGGCCTGGAGTTGCGCGAATCGTTCGCTGGCTTTGAGGTCGGGATACGCCTCGGCGACGGCGAACAGATGACCCAGCGCCGCGCTCAGCTCCGCGTCGGCGCGTGCCGCCGCCGACGGTCCCTGTGCGGCCCGGAGGGAGCCCCGCGCCTCGGTGATCCGCTCGAGCGTGTCACGTTCGTATTCCGCGTAGGCGCGCACGGCTTCGACGAGATTGGGAACGAGCGAGGCGCGGCGCTGCAGCTGCACGTCGATCGCCGCCCATCCCTCGCGCACCCGTTGCCTGGCTCGCACCAGACCGTTGTAGAGGAGAGCGACGGCTGTCGTGGCGACGAGCGCCGCAGCGACAGCAAGGGCAGCGAACACGATGGCTATCCCGGACCGCTATGAACTAGCTGACGGGGATCCAGAAGCTCGTCTTCACGACGAAGAAG
>JBFWPD010000218.1:0-6872 GCA_050250175.1 Vicinamibacterales bacterium | reverse complement strand
GCCTTCGGCTTCGGCCACGGGTAGCACGAATCAACTATGTCGACAATCAAGGTCAATCGAATCGGACTCGAACCTCAGATTTACAAGGGTGGCAAGACGACGCTGTGCGCCGGCTGCGGACACAACTCGATCTCCGAGCGAATCATCGACGCCTTCTTCGAGATGGGCGTGCAACCGTCTCAGGTCGTCAAGCTCTCGGGAATCGGCTGCTCGAGCAAGAGCCCGGCGTACTTTCTGGGCAGCGCGCATGGCTTCAACGCCGTTCATGGCCGTATGCCGTCGGTCGGGACCGGCGCGCTGCTGGCCAACCGGAAGCTCATCGCGATCGGGATCAGCGGTGACGGCGACACGGGCGCGATCGGCATCGGCCAGTTCGTGCACCTGATGCGCCGCAATCTGCCGATCATCTACATCATCGAGGACAACGGCTGCTACGGCCTGACGAAGGGCCAGTTCTCACCGACGGCCGACGTGGGGTCGAAGCTGAAGAACGGCGTCGTCAACGACCTTCCGCCGCTCGACACCTGCGCGCTGGCCATCGAGCTCGGCGCGACGTTCGTCGCCCGCTCCTTCTCGGGCGACAAGAAGCAGCTGCTGGCGCTTCTCAAGGCGGCGCTCGCGCACCGGGGCACGGTGATGCTCGACGTGCTGTCGCCCTGCGTCACGTTCAACGACCACGAGGGATCGACCAAGAGCTACGCCTACGTGAAGGATCACGACGATCCCCTCGAGGAAGTCAGCTTCGTGCCGTTCTTCGAGGACATCACCGTCGAGTACGAACCGGGAACGACGCAGGAAGTGACGATGCACGACGGATCGAAGCTCCTGCTCAAGAAGCTCGAGGACGCCTACGATCCGACCGACAAGCTCGCGGCGATGCGCCGGCTGCACGAGACGTCGCGGCGAGGGGAGTTTGCAACCGGGCTGATCTACATCGAGCCGGACCGCGACGACTTCCTGACGCAGCTCAACGTGATCGAGGACGAACCGCTGGCATCGCTGCCGCTCGATCGGGTGCGGCCGGGACGCGAGGCCCTCGAAGAGATCATGGAAGGTCTTCGGTAGATGGCCGAGCGGACGCTGGCGATTATCAAGCCGGATGCCTTTGCGAAAGGGCTGACGGGAAAGATCATTCAACGCATCGAGTCCGAGGGGTTTGCGATCCGGGCCCTTCGGCGGGTGAACCTGTCGAGAGCCCAGGCCGAAGGGTTCTACGCCGTGCATCGGGCGCGGCCCTTCTTCGCGAGCCTGACGGAGTTCATGTCGTCGGGCCCCGCGGTGGTGCTGGTCCTCGAAGCGGACGATGCGATCCGGAAATGGCGGACGCTGATGGGGGCGACCGATCCGGCCAAGGCCGATCAGGGAACCCTGCGGAAGGAGTTCGCCGAGTCCATCGAGCGCAACGCGACTCACGGCTCGGATGCCGCGGAAACGGCGGCGACGGAGATTGGCTACTTCTTCGCTGGAGTCGATCTGATCTGAGCACCTCAGCCGCTGGTGGAAGGGTCCCTCGTGGGAAGACTGCTGGTCGTAGCTGGCCTGGTGATTGCCGGCCTGGGTGTGCTGATGATGCTTGGCGTACCCTTTGGCCGGCTGCCGGGCGACCTGATGGTCAGACGCGGGCGGTTTTCGTTCTATTTTCCGCTGGCAACATCGATTCTATTGAGTATTCTGCTCACGCTTCTCCTCGCCCTTTTCCGACGCTGACATGACGATCAAAGCCGACAAGTGGATCAAGCGGATGGCCTCCGAGCACCGGATGATCGAGCCGTTCGTCGAAAACCAGGTCCGCAGCGGTGTCATCTCGTACGGGTTGTCCTCGTACGGCTACGACATCCGCGTGGCCGACGAGTTCAAGGTCTTCACGAACATCAACAACACCGTCATCGACCCGAAGGCGTTCGATCCGCGATCGTTCGTCGATCTCAAGGCAGACGTCTGCATCGTCCCGCCGAACTCGTTCGCCCTGGCGCGCACGGTCGAGTACTTCCGTATCCCGCGGGACGTGCTGACGGTCTGCCTGGGCAAGTCGACCTACGCGCGCTGCGGCATCATCGTCAATGTCACCCCCTTCGAGCCGGAGTGGGAGGGCACCGCCACGCTCGAGATTTCGAACACCACGCCGCTGCCTGCCCGGATTTACGCCAACGAGGGGATCGCCCAGGTGCTCTTCTTCCAGAGTGACGAGCCCTGCCTGACCTCGTATCGCGACAAGCGCGGCAAATACCAGTCGCAGCTGGAGGTCACGCTGCCGAGAATTTGAAAGTCCGGGGACGCCTCCCCTACCTCGTCGCTTGACCGGTAGGGGAGCCCGTAGTAAAAATTTGCGCGGCCCAGGTTGCAATTTAGCCGCGCTGGATCCCGAATACCCAGTTACATGGACAAACTCGTCGAGCGCGAGTCCGCGACTCGCAACCCTCTGGTCGCTGCGCCCGCCCTCGCCGTACAGTTCTTTCTGATCCCGTTGGCCGTCGTTGGCGTCGCGATTCTCGTGTACGTCGGCTTCCGTTCGCTGCTCGAAGACGACCGGTCGGCTCAGGAGTATCTGACGGAAATCCAGCAGGGTGGTGCCACCAGGCGGTGGCCCGCTGCGTACGAGCTGTCCCGGCTGATGGCCGATCCGGAAGTCCGGAAGCAGGGGGAGTTGACGCCCGCCCTGGTCGAAGCCTTCGAGGCGGCGGCCGACGACGACCCGCGAGTGCGCCGCTACCTCGCCCTTGCCATTGGCCGGCTCGACCCGCCGCTGCCCGCCCAGGCTGTCACGGCACTGACCTCCGCACTCGGCGATGCCGACGACGAAACCCGCATCAGCGTCATCTGGGCGCTCGGTTCGTCAGGGGACGCGACGGTGATTCCCCCTCTGACGGCGCTGTACGACTCGCCGGATGCGGGCGTCCGCAAGATGGTGGTGTATGCGCTCGGCGCACTGCCCGGTGAGACGCAGGTTGTGACCCTCCAGACGGCACTCCAGGATACGGCGCCGGATGTGCGCTGGAATGCGGCCGTCGCGCTGGCGCGGCATGGCCACGACGAGGGCATCCCGGTCATCAGGGAGATGCTCGATCGTCCCTTCCTGGAGCAGACGGTTACCAGGGACGCAAGTCAGTACGACGATCAGGACCCGGTGGCCGAAGTGCTGATCAGCGGCGTTCGCGCGGCGGCGGCACTCAACGACAGCCAGCTGAAGGTGTTGGTCGAAGAGCTGAGTCAACAGGATCGAAGCATGAAAGTTCGTCAGGCGGCGCTGGAGGCACTTCGGACGATGGGCTAGTGCCCGGCGGGCCTGGGACGTGCGTTTTTTGATGAGGAATCATGGCTGAGGATACGAAACCAGACGGTCCGGACGCGGAAGGCCCCGCAGCGTCGACGCCAGCGACTCCGCCCGCGGCGCCTGCCGCCGCGGCAGCCGCAAAACCTGCGCCCGCCGCGCATGCGGCGCGCCCTGTGGCGCCGAAGCCACCTGCAGCGCCGATTCCCAACCTGGCGGGCAAGGTGACTTCCGTCGCCTCGCCCGGCGGCGCTGCCGCCAGAGCCGCGACCACGGCAGCACCGGCCAAGGCGGCCGCCGCGACGGCGAATCCCGACGACAGCTCGCCGCTCATGAACCGCCGCGCCTGGATGGGCGTTGCCTGGGGCGCTTTCACGGCCGCGTCGGCTGCCGCGCTCGCCGCCACCGGCCGCTTCATGTTCCCCAACGTCCTGAACGAGCCGCCGCAGCAGTTCACCGCCGGGTTCCCCAACGAGTACGGCATGGGGGTCGATGAACGGTGGAAGGAGCGCTTCGGCGTGTGGATCGTCCGGACACCGGAGGACATGGTGACGCGGAGCAGCGGCTTCTACGCACTGCTCGTCACCTGCACCCATCTCGGGTGCACGCCGAACTACCTGGCTGCCGAGGCCAAGTTCAAGTGTCCCTGCCACGGCAGCGGCTTCCGCACGACGGGCATCAACTTCGAGGGGCCTGCGCCGCGGCCGCTCGAACGCGCCCGGATCGTTCTGGCCGACGACGGCCAGATCCTCATCGACAAGGCGCGCAAGTTCCAGTACGAGCTCGGTCAATGGACGGATCCGGAGGCATTCCTGGCGATCTAGTCATCGTCAGTCGCAAGTAGCGGGCATGAGAACCCCGCCAGGTTCGAGACATCCCGAAGCAGAGTGAGTCGGCTTTTATGGCAGAGACAAAAACGATCGAGCCCAAAGAGAGTGCGCCCGTCCGATTCTGGAACTGGCTGACCGAGACGCAGGTATGGACGTCGATCTTCCGGCATACCCGTCCCGACAACGACCGCAACCGCGTGCTGGTCATGTTGTCGAACATCTTCCTGCACCTCCATCCGGTGCGGATCCGGAAGTCGGGCGTGAAGCTCCGCTACACCTGGTGCATGGGTGGCCTGAGCTTCTTCCTGTTTCTGGTGCTGACCTTCACGGGCTTGCTGCTGATGTTCTATTACCGGCCCACGCTGGAATACGCCTACACCGATATCGTGGGCCTGCGCGAGCACGTGCCGCTGGGCATCATGCGCGAGATGCACCGCTGGGGCGCGCACGCGATGGTCATCACGGTGTGGCTGCACATGTTCCGGGTCTTCATGACCGGTTCATACAAGCCGCCGCGCGAGTTCAACTGGTCGGTCGGCGTGATCATGCTGGTGCTCACGCTGCTGCTGTCGTTCACCGGCTACCTGCTGCCCTGGGACCAGCTGGCCATCTGGGCCATCACCGTCGGCTCGAACATGGCGCGTGCGACACCCTTCCTGGGGTATGAAGGCCCTGGCGCGGCTCTGCTGCGGCTCGGCGACGTGCCGCTCATTCACGCGTATGACGACGCCCGGTTCGCGCTGCTCGGCGGGTCGTTTGTCGGCGAGGGCGCGCTGCTCCGGTTCTACGTGCTTCACTGCGTCGGGCTGCCTCTCGCCATCGCCGTGCTGATGGCGGTCCACTTCTGGCGCGTCCGCAAGGACGGCGGCATTTCGGGTCCGCTCTAGTTCGGAGGGTATGTGGATTTCGTCAAGGGATTCTTCAACACCCTCGCCGACCCCCGGCTGTTCTTCCTCCTCGCGGTCGTGTCGCTGACCGTGATGATCTGGAAGCGGGAGCTGGTGGCGTCCAATGCCGTGGGCTACGGCATGCTGGGGTTCCTGGGACTGTTCTTCTTTCTCGGCGGCTTCGACCCGAACTTCCGGCTGATCATCATGAAGCCGGACAACATTCCCATCGTCGGCCTCATCTTTCTCCTCGTGTTCCTCACCTGGTACTCGATGCGCGAAGCGGTCCTGAACGACCGCCGCATTTCGGCAGGCCAGGGACCGATCGAGAAGGAGGAATCGGATCGCGTGTGGGTCTGGCCGGATCTCGTCTATACCGAGCTCATCTCGCTCGTGCTCTGCTCGGTCGTCCTGATCATCTGGTCGATCGTCCTGAAGGCGCCGCTCGAACAGCCGGCGAGCAGCGCGGTCACGCCGAACCCGTCGAAGGCCCCGTGGTACTTCCTGGGCCTGCAGGAAATGCTGGTCTACTTCGACCCGTGGCTCGCGGGCGTCGTCCTGCCGGGTCTGATCATCGCGGGTCTGATCGCGATTCCCTACGTCGACAAGAATCCCAAGGGCAACGGGTACTACACGTTCAACGAGCGCAAGACAGAGATCACGCTGTTCCTGTTCGGCTTCGTGATCCTCTGGTCGTCGCTCATCGTGCTCGGCACGTTCCTGCGCGGCCCGAACTGGAACTTCTTCGGTCCGTTCGAGTACTGGGACATCCACAAGCTCGAAGCGCTGGTCAACGTCAATCTGTCCGACTACATCTGGGTGGGTCTGTTCGGCTCAGCGCGGCCGACGAACTGGTTCGTGCGCGAGATCTTCGGCATCTTGATGGTGCTGGTGTACGTATTCGTGCTGCCGACACTGCTCGCGAAGCTGTGGTTCAAGACGTACTACGAGAAACTGGGCGCGGCGCGGTACTACGTCACCGTGTTCCTGTTCCTCAGCATGATGTCGCTGCCTATCAAGATGCTTCTGCGATGGCTTTTCAATCTGAAGTACATCGTGGCCATCCCTGAATTCTTCTTCAACATCTGACCATGGCTGAGAAAAAGGGCGTCGGGCACGCCTACAACATCGACTTCCTGAACGTCGTCTTCGCGGCGTCGAGCATCTTCCTGTTCCTGTCCACCATCTGGATGGTCTGGGACGACTACGACCGCGAATGGAAGAACACCCAGCGCCAGTTTGCCGAGCTCGAGTATCAAGTCACGCAGGCACGGCGCGACGAGGCTGCGGCTGCCGTCGATCAGAACAAGCTGACCGAGTTGCAGAACGCGCTCACCGCCGCGCAACAGGCGGCGGCGACCAACCAGAGCCGGATTGACGAGCTCGAGGGACAGATCGCCCTGCTCGACGCGCGAGTCTACCGGGAGCAGCAGTCCTACCAGTTCGCACGCGCGACCTACGACCAGGACAAGTACGCGTTCGAGGCCGCGAGATCGGCCGGCGCGTCGAATGCGGACCGCATGGGCGAGGAGGTCCAGGCGCTCTTCACCCGCATGAACGAACTGCTGATGACCTTCGAAGCGACCACTGCAGAGCGCGGGGCGCTTCAGGCGGAGCTCGAGAAGATCACCGGCGAAGCTGCGGGCATCCAGCGCCAGATCACCGAGATGCAGTTCGAGGCGAACCGGCTCGATGGGCAGGTGGGCGTCTTGGCGCCGAGCGTCGTGAAGGACTACTTCCGCGACGCGCCGCTGCTCGACTTCATGGCGCCGACGCTCCGTGTCCGCCAGGCCATCCTGCCCAACGTCGTCGACGACGTGAACTTCACGCGCGTGCCGAAGATGGACCGGTGCCAGACCTGTCACATGGCCATCGACCGGGTCGGCT
>JBFWPD010000217.1:0-6882 GCA_050250175.1 Vicinamibacterales bacterium | reverse complement strand
GAGCTGATTTACCCGACGCAGGGTGCGAGCTCGAAGGCCGAGGTCGTCAACTGTGCAAACTTCAACAACAACTGGCACCTGACCTACAACTACGCGGACGACGCCGCGCCGCTGGTGCCGGCCGGAACGATCCTGCACAACATGCAGTGGCATGACAACACGTCGAACAACCCGCGCGCTCTTGATCCGACCAACTGGGTCGGCAACGGCAGTCGGACGATCGACGAGATGGGCTTCTTCTGGATCGGCTGGATTGAGCTGACCCAGGAAGAGTACGAGCAGCAGCTGAGCGAGCGTCAGGCGCAGCGCGCCGCGCAGACGCAGCAGCAACAGCAGCAACAGTAGTCGTCGCCGCCGTCAGTCGGGTAGTTCAGCAGCACACGTGCGAGAGGGGCCCTGCGCTCTCCTCTCGCACGTGATTTCTTGTACCCCTCTGCGCCTTCGCCCCGTCCGCTTCGATTGTCACGGCTCGTCTCTCCCCAACGCCTCTCGCGGTCCTCACGGGAGTCGGCTCCGTTCAGCCCGAAAATCACCCGCGGAGACGAACCGAGATCAGGCTCCGATGAAGGCGGTCACCGCTGCCGCGAACTCGGGCCAGGCCTCGCTGGCGAAATGGCCGGCGCGATCGATGGTCTGGCGTCGCGAGTGCGGCAGCGCGGCGTGCAGGGCGCGCAACCCGGACTCGAAGACGGGACGCGAACGCGCGCCGCGCAGCAGAAGCACCGGCTGCATGGACGATCGCAGGTCTTCATAGCGCACCTGATACGTCGCGTTGGCCAGCAGGTCGTGGCAGATCTGACTGCTGCGCGACAACATGTCTCTCCGCGCGAGCTCCGGCAGCGCGCTCCACATCTGTTCACCGAGCGCGCGTCGATAGAACGTCGTCGCGACAGGATCCGGCGAGCCATGACGCTGCCACCGCGCGAGCTCGTCGAGCAACTCGCGCGGCACGGAGGGCACGCGGTGGTCGCCTGAGAGCGCCGGTTCGAACAGAATCGCGGACCGCACGAGGTCCGGCCGGCGCTGCATCAGTTCGAGCGCGATGACGGCGCCGAACGAGAGCCCGCAGAGATGCACCGGCCCCGCCAATCCGCCGATCACGTCGATAGCGTCGTCAGCGTGATCTTCGACGCGAGGGGAGGCCTCCTGGGCCGCGATCGGCCATGCGTGCGTGCCGCGGCGATCGAACGTGGTCGCCCGCACGCGGTCGCTCAGGAGCGGGACGAGACGCTGCCAGCTCGATCGATCGGCGGCGGTGCCATGGATGAACAGGACATCAGGCCCCTGTCCCTCGGTAGCGACGGCGCGGTCCGGCGGTCTCACGATCGCCTCACGCGCCGGGCGGACGGCGCTTGCCCCACCAGCCTGGACGGCGATCAGCGACGAGCTTCGACATCGCCTCGTCGATCGACGCCTTGATGTCTTCCGGGAGATCGAACGGCAGGAAGGCGCGCAGGCTGATGTCATCGTCGCCGACCATGCCGGGCAGTCCTTCGGCCTGCAGGCCGTAGTTTTTGCGCGCGCCTGGCAGCGTGATGCGCCGGTTCCTCGCGGGATCGCGGATCGTGCCCATCGGATCGCCGCCGCCCGCGACCAGGCGCGCCTGTTCGAGCAGCTTCTTCCTGAACATGATGATCCCGGCGTCTGTCGCGGAGAGCCGCTCGCGCGTGCGATCGACCAGCGGACCGAGACTCATCCAGGCGAGCGCATCCTGACTGACCAGGTGCGACCCGGTGTCCTTCCCGGCGCCTTCCACGGCGTCGTATGCCGCCTTCGTGCGATGACACGGGATCTCGGTCTGTTCGAACCCGGCCTTCGGGGAGATCACCACTTGTCCGAAGGGCGTCTTCCAGTTCGTGATGGCGACCCGATACACGACCATCGTGTTCAGCTCGTCCATCGGGACGAGCCACGTCAGCGATGTGCCCTGACCGCCGGCGCCATCGATGTTCGGGAAGATGACGGTGCGGTCGGCGTGCCACTGGTCAGAGCCTTCGAACTGACGCTGGTAAACGACGCCGTACTCGAAGTCGATCCAGCGGAAGGCAGTGTGGCGAGGCCGCGACTCCGGCACCTCGTGACCGTGCAGGCGATATGACCAGCGGTCGTGCAGCCACTCGACATGCACCGGATCGTGCAGCCCCTCCATGATCTGCACCCAGTTGCAGGGCACGTGCATGAACGAGACGACGGTGTAGCCGGGGATGTGAAAGCCGGCCCAGTCAGGCAGGAGCGGCGCGGGCTGCGGACCGAAATACCCCCAGATCAGGCCGCCACACGACTGCACCGGATAGGACGTCGTGGCCGTCGCATCGCGGAACGCCGTGGACGACGCCTGAACATCTTCGAACGGCTGCTCGATGCACTGGCCCGTGTGATCGAAGCGCCAGCCGTGATAGCTGCATCGGAGTCCGCACGATTCGGGTGTGCCGAATGCCAGATCGAAGCGCCGGTGAGGGCACCGCCGATCGAGCAGCCCGTATTGGCCCGCGAGGTCTTTGTAGACGACGAGATCTTCGCCGAACACGCGCACCGGCATCACGGGCTGCCTCTCGAGCTCCGAGACGGCGGCCACCGGCATCCAGTAGCGGCGCAGGAGCTCGCCGACGGGTGTGCCGGCCGCGACCTCCGCGATCTGCTTCGCATCGTCTGGGCTCAGCACCTACCGTGTCCTCTCCGCGCCCTCTTGAGCCGGACGCTTCCGCGCAATCGTCACCCCATCGCCCATCGGCAGCGTCACGATGTCAATCCGTTCATCCAGCACGATCTGCTGGTTGAACCGGCGGATGCCTTCCGCGTATCTCGCGTTCATGTCGCGGAGGAACTTCGGTCCTGCGGGCGCGCCTCGCGCCTCGCGCTGTTCCGGTGCGGAGCTGCCGAACGAGACGTTGTCGAAGATCATCAGTCCATTGTCCCGAAGCAATACGAGGCAGCGTTCGAGGTACGCCGCATAGGCATCCTTGTCGGCGTCGACGAACGCCAGGTCGAAGCTGCCGGGCTGATTCTCCTCGATCATGCCGTCGAGGACCTCCACGGCCGGACCGATGCGGAGATCGATCCTGGCCGCGCAGCCGCTGCGTTGCCAGTACTCACGGCCGATCTCGGTCCACCCGCGGTCGATGTCGATCGCGACGACCGTGCCGTCGGGCGGCACGGCAAGAGCCATGGCAAGAGTCGAGCACCCGGTGAACACACCCAGATCCAGGACACGACGCGCGCCAGTGAGCCTGATCAGGAACTGCAGCAGCCGGGCCACTTCCGGCGTGCTCCGCATGACGGCTACGAAGGGCAGCGCTGCCGTGCGCGCGCGAAGGGCCGCGAGCTCGGGATGTTCGATGCCGCCGCTGCTTGTCGTGGTCACGGCGTCGAAGCGTCGCGCCTCACCGCCAGCTGCTGCAGATCGATCTTGCCCGACGACGTGCGTGGCAGCTGCTCGTGAAACTGAAAACGCGCGGGAACCATGTACGGGGGAAGCTTGACCGCGCAGAACTCCTTCAGCGCGACCGTGGACAGGCCCTCGTCGTCCGCGGTTCTGATGTGCGCGACGAGCTCGAGCCCCTGCGCCCCCTCGACCGGGACGACGCCAGCCTCTCGAATCGACGGGTGCTCGTAGAGTCGTGACTCGATTTCTCCAGGCTCGACGCGGTATCCCCGCAGCTTGATCATCCGGCCGAGACGACCCATGTAGCGGAAGTCGCCCGTCGGCAACTGCGCTACGAGATCGCGCGTCCGGAACCATGGCTCGCCGCCGTCCGCTGCGGCGCAGACACGCTCGCTCGAGTCCTCCTGATTCCAGTAGCCGCTCGTGAGTCCAGCGCCGCGCAGCTGAAGCTCGCCCGACGTCCCGGCTGGTGCGTCGCCTCCGCTCTCCGTCGCGACGCGTGCCTCGTAGTGCGCGCAGGGCCGGCCGATCGGTGGTGGCTCCTCGAGCGTCGACGCCTCCGGGAGCTCGTAGAAGAGGGCGACGTTGGTTTCGGTCGATCCGTAGAAGTTGAAGTAGCGGGGATGTCGCAGCCGCTGCCGCAGCGTGCTCAACTGTCGCAGGGGGAAGACGTCGCCGGCAAACGCGACCGCGCGAAGGGCGGAGAGGTCGCGGGTCTCGAGATCGGGGACCTGGCCGATCAGCGACAGCGCGGTCGATCCGGAAAACCAGATGGTCACCCGCTCGTGCGCCAGCAGTTCGACGATGCGCGTCGCGTGTTGTCTGGCCTCCTCGGGCACGAGCACCAGCGTGGCGCCACATCCGAGGCTCGAATAGATATCGAAGAGCGACATCCCGAAGCTGAACTGGGCGTGATTGGCGAACACATCGTCCCGCGAAGGCGACAGCAGTGCGTGGCACCACGACGCATGCGCTTCGATCGCGCGCCGGCTCATCAGCCAGGCTTTCGGCCGGCCCGTGGTTCCCGATGTGTAGAGCAGGCACGCGATATCGGACGTGAGCGCGCGATCTGCAGCGACGCCGGGAACGTCCCGGACGTCATCTGCGGCCGTCCAGTCGAGCAGTGCCCGACCGAGCCGCGGCTCGCCGACCGCGTGGATGAGTGGTTGCCACCCAACCCTCGCCATCGCGTCCGCGTACGCCTGGGCGAATCGCGCCTCGACCAACGTCAGCTGCACGCGGCAGTCTGCGTGGCTGGCCGCTATGCGATCGACCGGAGCCCGTGGATCGACAGGCACGTATGCGTACCCGGCGCGCAGCGTGCCGAGCATCGCGGCAATGGCGTCGGTCGAGCGCTGAAGGTACAGGCCTACCCGTGCGCCCGGCCGCAGGCGGTGCGCGCGGAGGCGATCGGCAACCGCGTCCGCCAGACGATCGAGCTCCGCATACGAGATGAAGCCATTGCCCGGCTCGATGATCGCGCTGCGTTCGTCTGTCGCGGGCAGTGAGCCGAGGCGGGTCGGCACGTCACTTGTTCGGCTGCGCGGCCTGGCGGAGCTCTTCGACGAGCGCGACGATCGAAGTGATGCTGTCGAGGCGATCGGGAGTGAGATCCCCTGGCCGGAGCGAGACGTCATACTCGGTCTCGAGGAACGCCACGAGCTCGAGCATCGCAAGCGAGGAGAGGATGCCAGTCGTCAGCAGAAGCGTCGAATCCTGCAACGCCTCGGATGGTTCGCCAATCAGAAAGTTGTCCAGGATGAACCGGCGCACGCCGGTCCGGACGTCAGCATGTCCCGTCATGTCACGACCTATGTTGGAGGCAGCGTGGCGCTCGTGAGGACGGCGCGCCCGCGCCGTGGATTCGCGGGACGGCCGGCCAGCCAGCCCTGCGCGCGACTCGAATAGAAACTGAGAAGGACCCGGTCATATACGAGGAGGCCGAGGTCCGTCAGTACGATTCGGTCCCCATCATCGTCGATCAGTCCGGCATCGCGGAAGTGCTCGATCAGGTGTCCGTATTCCTTGTCCAGCGCCACGCCATACGCCGACTCCCAGAAGTGCCGCGTCAACGGCCGCCCATTGCCGAGCGTGCTGGCAAGCGCCTGCGTCCTGAGATCGTCTTCCTGGAGGTCGAACACGGCTTCGACCGGGCTCAGGCCGTCTTCGATCCGCTGCATGTATGTCTCGGATACTTCGTGGTTCCGATAGACCGCCTTGCCGATCTGCGAGCGTGCGCTCATGCCAAGACCAATCTCGAAGGCGCCGGTGCTCAGGCGGGGCGTGGCGGGGCGCTCGTGCCACGAGGCCTGGGCGCCGGTGCGCTTGAAGGTGTAGGACCTGGTCTGGGTAAAGCCGGCGTCCGCGGCCGCGCTTCGCACGAAGGCGCGCCAGCGCATCAGACGCGCTATGTCGAACCGCTCCGTATCGGCGAGCTGGCCGGCGACCGCCGTGCGCTCGTTCAGACGCAGCGCGTACAGGCAGAGCGACGCCACGCCGGTTTGCGCGATCGATTCGAGGTCGCGCCGGAAGCTGGCCTCGCTCTGTCCCGGCAGGCCGTAGATCAGGTCGATGTTCAGCGTGAGGCCGCTCTCCGCGATGAGACGGCAGGCATCCAACGCCTGCGCCGGCGTATGTCGCCGCTGGACGGCATTGAGGACGTCGTTGTCAAGGCTCTCGATCCCCATGCTGACGCGCCCGATGCCCTGCTCGTGGAGCACGCGCAGATGATCGGTCGTCACTGAGTCGGGCGACGCCTCGATGGTGTGGCCGCCGTCCGGCGCCGACGGCACATGCGCGAAGACTGCACCGAGCGCCTCGGACAACAGGTCAGGCGGGAGCGCGGTCGGCGTGCCCCCGCCGACGATCAGGCGTCCGAGCGACGAACCCTCAGGCACGAACTGCACTTCACGCGTGAGGGCCTTGACGTAGCGCGTCATCTCGTCTCGCTTCGCACCGGTCCGCACGGCGTAGAAGCAGAACGTGCAGTGGTAGTTGCAGAACGGGATGTGAAGGTAGATGCGCTGGCGTCCACCAGCGGGGCGCTCGCGCTCGGCGCTCGGACGCTGGACGAAGTTCTGGACGGCCCACGGATACACGATGGGCGTCGTATAAGCGCCGGTCGGTGTGCTGCCAAGCGCGTGTGCGACGTGCTCGACGTCGGAATCGGTGATGTTCATGAGTGCAGCTTCAGATCAGACCGATGACAATTGCCTGTTTCGCAGGATTGCCTGCTTGCCAAGCTGGGGCCAGGCCGCCGGCGCAGTCGACTTCTCGAGACGCTCTTCGAGCGGCAGCGTCTCGTCCCATTTGCACGCGATGATCCGCCGTCCGTTGAACGACCCCGACGCGTCGGACGACAGCCATACCGCCGGCGGGCCCATCACTTCGGGTTGGATCATTGCCGCACGCTCCGCCTCCGTCTTCTTCGATGTGAAGAAGTTCGTGTTGCACGGCCCGCCAGGCACCAGGATGTTTGCCGTGACGCCGGTGTCTTCCAG
>JBFWPD010000216.1:0-6906 GCA_050250175.1 Vicinamibacterales bacterium | reverse complement strand
GGATTACCAATGAGGGCGAAGAAACCGTTCAGCTCCTGAGCCGTCACTGGATCATCACCGACGCAAGCGGCCACGCCGAGGAAGTACGCGGCCCGGGCGTGGTCGGCGAGCAGCCGGTGCTCAGTCCCGGCGAGTCGTTCCAGTACACCTCGGGTTGTCCGCTGACGACGCCAAGCGGCGTGATGCGCGGCACGTACCAGATGGTTACGCCCGACGGCCAGCGGTTCGACGCAGAGATTGCTCCCTTCGCGCTCCACGAGCCTTACACGGTGCACTGACGGGCGGGAGGGGCAGGCAGGGCGGGACGGCTGGAAGGCAAGGACCGGAGGAAGGACGAGATGCTGCGCCTCGTGTCTTAGTCTTGCTTCGCTCCTTCCCCTCCCGCCCATCCAGGCCTTCCTGCCCCACCCGCCTTTCCTTCCCCTCCCACCGTTCCTGCCTGTCCTGCCCCTCCTGCCTTTCCCGCCCTTTTGATCGCTTCGAGAAACAGCTCTCCACAGTCTGCGGCTTTCCTCGCGCCAACCCCGTACACCTCATGCAGGTCGGCGATCGTCTTCGGGCGCCGCTCAACCATGTCGCGGAGCGTCGTGTCATGGAAGATCACGTACGGCGGCACGCCGCGAGCACGCGCAAGCTGCAGCCTGATGTCGCGCAGAGTCTCGAACAGCGCGGGATCGACGGTCGAGGCGGCAATCTCTGACCGGCCGCGCTTGCCTCTCGCGCTCTCCGCGTAAAGCTCTTTGAAGAGCAGTACATCGCCCGTCCCCTTGAGGAGCGCCGTCCCTGACGCAGTGAGACGGAGCACCGGATAGGGCTCGCCGTCGCGTCCGAGGAATCCGGCGCCTATCAACTGCTCGATGTAGCCGCGCACCGCGGCCGGCGGTTCGCTCTTGAGGAGTCCGAACGTCGAGATCGCATCGTGTCCCGCGCCCGAGACCTTGTCGTTGGTCTTTCCCAGCAGCACGTCCGCCACGTGCGCGAGGCCCCACGACTGACGGACCCGGGCGACACACGACAGGATCTTGCGCGCCACGGTCGTCGAGTCCGGTACCGGATCGAGCTCGCGGAGACACCAGTCGCACGCGCTGCATTCGTCCCGCGTCCACGACTGCCCGAAGTACTCGACGAGCGCACGGTGCCGGCAGCGCGTGCCCGCCGCATATCGTTCCATGTCACGAAGCAGCTGGCGCGCGCTCTCGGTGAGCTCTCCGTTGGCCTCGAGCATCTGACGCCAGCGAACGAAGTCGGCGGACGAATAGATCAGCACGCATTCCGCAGGCAGTCCGTCGCGGCCGGCTCGACCCGACTCCTGCTGATAGTGCTCGAGCGAGCGTGGAGCGCCGGCGTGCACGACGAACCGGACGTTCGACCGGTCGATGCCCATGCCGAAGGCCACGGTCGCGACGACAACGTCCACGCGCTCCTCGAGAAACGCATCCTGGTGACGGGCCCGCACCTGGTCGGGCAACCCGGCGTGATACGGGACCGCGCGGTGACCATCTGTCCGCAGCCGCTCGGCGGTCGACTCGACTTCCTTGCGCGACAGGCAATAGACGATGCCTGCTTCATCCTGGTGACGAGCGAGCACCTGCAGGAGCTGCCGGTACTGGCTGCCACGGCGCAAGACCCGGTACGTCAGGTTCGGGCGGTCGAACGATCCGACGAGGAGCTCGGGCTTCTCGAGCCTGAGCTCCGACGCGATATCGCGACGGACCCGCTCGGTCGCCGTCGCAGTGAATGCGTGGAGAGTGACACCTGGAAAATCGTCGCGAAGGCGCCCGAGCTGACGGTACTCCGGTCTGAAGTCGTGACCCCACTGGCTGATGCAGTGCGCTTCGTCGATCGCGATGAAACGGACGCCGGCCTCGTGGAGGAATCGCCGGAATCGATCGCTTCCCTCGCCGACGAGCCGCTCGGGCGACACGTACAGCAGGCGGCACCGATCCTCCCGCAGGCTTCGCATCACCGCGTCGCGTTCTTCGGCGCCGAGCGTGCTGTTCAGATACGCAGCGTCAACGCCGTCAACCCTCAGGCCGTCGACCTGATCCTTCATCAGCGAGATGAGCGGCGAGACGACCAGCGCGAAGCCACGGCGTCCAGGACTCGAGCCTGGAAGAGGTGTCGAAAACTCGCCGGCATCCACGAGCGCCGGCGCCTGAAAGCAGAGCGACTTCCCTCCGCCCGTTGGAAGGACGACGATGCTGTCGCGGCCGTCGAGCACGGCCCGCATCGCCTCGCGCTGGAGGGGACGGAAGCCTGAAAAGCCCCAGACGCCGTGGAGTGTCGCCTTCAGCGACTCTTCAAGACGAAACTGATCATCTGGTGACCTGGTCATCTAGTCATTGGTGCGCAACTCAATTTTCGTCAATCAATCAATCAGTCAATGACCAGACGACCAAATGACTAGATGACCAAATTCCTCCTGGCATATTTGGCCTCGACGTACTCGTCCACGAGCTCCTGGAAAGCACGGGCGAGCTCTTCGTACGTGCCGCGGAGCGTCACGGCATGATGGCCGTCGATGTAGATGGGACAGTTTGGGGCTTCACCGGTGCCCGGCAGACTGATGCCGATGTTCGCGGCTTTCGACTCGCCCGGACCGTTCACGATGCAGCCCATGACGGCGAGCGTCATCGCCTCGACGCCTTCGTACTGCGTCTTCCACTCGGGCATCCGTTCGCGGATGTACTCCTGAACGCGCTCGGCGAGCTCCTGGAACGTGGTGCTGGTCGTGCGTCCGCAGCCGGGGCACGCCGTCACGCTCGGCGCGAACGCCCGGAGTCCCAGTGCCTGCAGCAGCTCGCATGCCGCGTAGACTTCCTCGCGCCGATCGCCGCCAGGACGCGGCGTCAGCGACACTCGAATCGTGTCGCCGATGCCTTCGTTCAGCAGCACACCCATCGCCGACGCCGACCAGACAAGGCCTTTGACCCCCATGCCGGCCTCGGTGAGTCCGAGGTGCAGCGGCTGATCGGTCTTCCTGGCGAGCTCGCGGTAGACGGCAATCAGTTCGCGCGGCCGTGACGTCTTGCACGAGATGATGATCTGGTCCCTGCGCAGGCCGCTCTCGAGGGCCAGCGCCGTGGACTCGAGCGCGGACAGGATCATGCACTCGTTGACGATCTCCTCGGACGTCTTCCCGAGATCGCGATCCGTGTTCTCCTGCATCCTCGCGATGACGAGCTCCTGATTGAGCGAGCCGCCGTTGACGCCGATGCGCACTGGACGGTCGTGATCGACGGCGACGCGGCAGATCGTCGAGAACTGCTCGTCGCGACGGCTTCCCGTGCCGACGTTGCCTGGGTTGATGCGGTACTTGTCGAGTGCCGCCGCGCACGCCGGATACCTGGTCAGAAGCAGGTGTCCGTTGTAGTGAAAGTCGCCAATGAGCGGCGCCGTGCAGCCGGCATCGAGCATGCGCTGCTTGATCTCCGGGACCGCCTCGGCCGCCTCGGGCACGTTCACGGTCACGCGCACCATCTCGGAGCCCGCCTCGGCCAGCTGAATGCACTGCTCGGCCGTCGCACGGGCATCGGCCGTGTCGGTCATCGTCATCGACTGCACGACGATGGGCGCGCCGCCGCCGACCTGCACGCGACCCACCTTGACGCCAACAGTTCGATGAAGTCTCACAACTGCCATGAATTCTTGATGATAGCATCGGCACTCATGGGCTTCAGGCCTCAGGCTGCAGGCCTCAGGCTTCGGGCTACAGGCTTCGGGCTGCAGGCTTCGGGCTACAGGCTCAGTCACGCCGCCCATATCGCATCGCCCGTCCTGCGTGCCTGAAGCCCGAAGCCTGAGGCCCGGAGCCTGGAGCCTGGAGCCCGAAGCCTGAAGCCTGCAGCCCGAAGCCTGTAGCCCGAAGCCCGTCCGAAGTCTGTCGAAAGGATCGACATGCGTTCCATCGTCGCAGTCAGCATGGGAATACTCCTCGCCGCAGCGTCACTGGCGGGACAGGCTGGTCCCAGGTCCATTCCTCCGCCAGCCGACGTAAAGGCGCCGCCTGCTGACGCAACGACGACCGCCAGCGGTCTCGCGAGTCGTGTTCTCGAGCCGGGCACTGGCACGGCTCGGCCTGGCGCATCCGACCTCGTCACCGTCCATTACACCGGATGGACGACCGACGGCCGGATGTTCGACAGTTCGGTCGCACGAGGCGAGACGGCCACCTTTCCGCTCGATCGCGTGATCGCAGGCTGGACGGAAGGGGTTCAGCTGATGGTCGCGGGCGAGACGCGCCGCTTCTGGATTCCCGAGTCGCTCGCCTACCGCGGCATGCGTGAGCCGCGCGGCATGCTCGTGTTCGACGTGGAGCTGCTGTCGTTCACGCAGTCGCCGACCGTCCCTCCACCGGACGTGAAGGCGCCGCCCGACGATGCCACGAGAACGCCGAGCGGGCTGGCGTTCAAGGTCCTGACGCCCGGCACGGGTACTCGCCGCCCAACCGCGCAGAGCAACGTGACGGTTCATTATTCCGGCTGGACAACCGACGGAACGCTCTTCGACAGTTCGCTCGTACGCGGCGCACCCGCCACGTTTCCCCTGAACAACGTGATCAAGGGGTGGACGGAGGGCGTGCAGCTGATGGTGGAGGGCGAGAAGACCCGCTTCTGGATTCCGGAGAGCCTGGCCTACGGCGGCCAGAGCCCTCCTTACGGGATGCTGGTCTTCGACGTCGAGCTCATTCGCGTGCAGTAGACGGCCGATCGCGGCGGTCGCGCGTGTCGCGCCGCGCGCGACTGTCGCGACTGTCGCGATGATCGCGCCGGCCCTGCGCCGGCTCTGACGGAGCGCCGGCCAGGATCTTCGAGCACGCCTCATTGAAGCGGTTCGTCAGTTCGCGGCGCTGTTCGTCCGGCACGTGGCCGAGTCTCGACCACGAGGCCCTGGCCTGGCGCACCTCCTCGGCAGCCGAACGCCAGCGGCTCTCGTCGTCTGCCTTGCCGCCGATGGTGTTCGCGGCAAGTGCTTCCTTCAGCATCGCCGCCAGCCGCACGGTTGGCGACATGCCGGGATCCGCACCGGAGGAAGGCGGACCAGTCAACGAGCGCAGGAGGTCTTCGATCTTCACCACGAGCGCTTCCATGCGCTTGCGGTTCGTTTCCGGATCGAACTCGGTGCCGGCGAACGCACCGGGCCAGCGCGAGACGAGTGCTGCCGTGGCGCGATCGAAGCGCTCGTCGAGCTGTCGCGCACGATCCGGATCCACACCCCGCGACGAGATTTCCTGACTGTACCGCTGCCGGACTGCACGAAGCGAGGTGACGAGGTCCGCAGGAGGCTCTGTGACCTCGTCCGCCGGCAGAAGCGCCTCGACGTCTGCGCAGATGGCTTCGCGGGCTGCAATCCGCTCGGCGCGCGCGGTGTCATGGCGCGAGGCGTATCGTGTGAAGAATCGATCGCACGCCGATCGGAAGCGCTGCCAGATCGCGTCTGAACGGCTCTTCTTGACCGGGCCAATCGATTTCCAGTCGGTCTGCAGGCGACGCACTTCAGCCGCCGCGGCTTCCCAGTCAGTGGATTCGGCCAGCGCCTCGGCTCTGACGCAGAGGGCTTCCTTTCTGGCGAGGTTCTCCGCCCAGGCCTTCTTGCGGTCCGCAAGGTCGCTGTGGCGCCTGGTGAAGAACTTGTCGCACGCCGACCGGAAGCGATCCCAGATGGCCTTCTCGCGTCCGCGGGAGACCGGACCGATCGTCTTCCACTCGGCCTGCAATGCCTTGATGGCATCGGCCGTGGCGATCCAGTTCGTCGAGTCGGAGAGGGCCTCGACCTTCTCGCACAGCTCGATCTTTCGCGCGAGGTTTCCGGAACGCGCTTCGGCTTCGGCCGCGAAGTGCGCCTCGCAGCGTGGCCACACGATGTCGTGCGCCGCCTTGAACCGGCGCCACAGCACGTCGGCCTGTGCGCGAGGAACGTCCGCCGCCGTGCGCCACTGCTGCTGCAGCTCACGCACCTTGCGGGCGATGCCTTCAGGATCCTCGGCGGTCGCCAGAGCCTCCATCTGCACGCACAGCTGTTCCTGGATTCCGACGTTCGCCCACTGACGCCATTCCGTGGCTTCGCGCAGCTCCTGAACGCGCGGGGTCAGCGCCGCCTGCGCCTCCTTCAGACGCGGGAGAACCTCGTCGAGGTCGGGACCGGGCGCCGGCAACTCGGTCATCGCGGTGCGGAGATCCCGCAGCGCGCGGTCGGCAGCCTTGAGCGAGACATCATCGCGCGTCAGGAGCGGCTCGATGCGGCCGGCGAGGTGACGGAGGCGGCCGATCGCTTCGCGCCGCTCTCGCGCTTTCAGGTCGGCGGCCTCGGCCGGCGCGCCCTGAGACTCTGAAGCCGGGACGTCAGCGGCGACGAGCTCCTGCGGCTCGCTCGACGATATTTCGTCCGAGACCTCCGTCGAGGCGGCCGCCGGTTCCGAGGTCGAGGGACTCTCCGCCGGGCTCGAGTCTGCGGGCTGGTCGTCCACGCGCGCCTCCATCTCGATTGGACCGTCAGTAACTGGCGCGTCGGCGACCGGTGCATCCTGTTGCGTCACGATTGTCTCCACGGGCGTAGCCTCCGCGAGCTTCGCGGCGGCCTGTTGGCGGGCGGCGTCTGCTTCCGCGCGAGCTGCAGCGTCGGCCTGCGCCGCGGCTTCGTGCGTCCGTGTGCGCGCCCGCTTGGCGGCACTCTTGTTCCGGCCGCGCGTTGCGACCTGCTCCAGGTCGGCCGGCTCGGTGATCCATTCCACGGCGGCGAGCGCCGTATCCCGGTGGTCGCTGTGCATCGCGACCGACACGATCTCGACGCGGTCGCCCCGCTCTCGCAGCGTATCGAACGCGCCAAGCCGCGCGGCCTCGGACACGGCGTGTTTTGCCACCGATCCGATCGCGTGCGCCTCGCCGATCATCGACAGCGCCCGCAGCG
>JBFWPD010000215.1:0-6912 GCA_050250175.1 Vicinamibacterales bacterium | reverse complement strand
GGCCAAGGACAATCGCCGAAGCTTCCTCAAGAAGGCTGGCACCATCGTCGTCGCGACACCGGTGATTGAATCGCTGTCCCGCGAGGGACTGCTGGTCCGGTCCGCTCACGCACAAACCCTGCAGTTCGACGGCCTTGGTGGCCCGATGGCAGGGCCCATCTTCGAGCTGGCGTAGAGGAGGAACCCATGCTGACTTTCCCCCTTGGCACAGCCGTTCTCACGTCCTTTACGGACACTGACCTCGGCCTTACTGGCGACTTCACTGCTATTCTGTACCTTCACCTCCCGACGATCTGTACGTCGTTCGACCACGATGCCAGTCAGACGACATTTACAGGCACAGTTACGCTGCAGGGCTTTCTGTTCGGTGAGTTCTGGTCGGCCGCTACTGTCTCCACTACGGTGACCGGTGAGGCCGGCTCGATGCTGCTGACTGTCGATTCGGGCAGCTTCGACACATTGACCAGTGCCGGATCGGCCCACTTGATTGGCACGTTGACGGAGCTCCAGCTCGACGAGCACAGCGTCAGCACGATCATCGCCGGATTGGATCTTGGCCTGACTCTCGACGGCACGACGGGCGTTTTTGGCGATATCGGTGGCAGTATCGAGCTATTGCCGATTTCGGCCACCGTCACCCTGGATTCGCGCCCGTTCTCTTTGACGGTTGGCGCCCTCTGCGTCTGAGCGGCAGCCTGCTCTGCACGGTCTGAGACCCCATCGCACTGAAACCAAGCCTCCTTCGGCGCCCTTCGAGGCGGCGGCGGAGGCCGCTCGTCTCGAGACCGAAGGCTCTCCAGAAAATCCGCAAGCGTGGCGGCGCCTCGGCGACGCGCTTCGCGACCTCTGGCGGCTGCCGGTGGCGGAGGCGGCGTTCGCGCGCGCGACGACCCTCGCGCCGGAGGACGCGACGGCGTGGGCTGGTCTCGGATCGGTCCAGATTGTTCGCGGGCGGCTCGACGCAGGGCTCGCGAGCTGCCGGACCGCGAGCCGCCTGCGATCCGACCTGGCCGCCCCTCATCGCTATCGTGCAACCGCGCTGATGGCAGCCGGCCGGATGGACGATGCAGCGCGAGCCGCAACCGAAGCGCGCCGACTCGATCCGCTGGCGGCGGAGAATCGCGTCGTGCTCGCGACCGTCTGGTTCAATGCGGGACTGCGTGCAGGCGCCACGCGCCTCATCGATCGAGTTGTCGCGGAACATCCCGGGAATGCCGAGGCTCTACTTGCACGAGCCGTCATGCGCATCGAGTCCGGAGGGATTGACGAAGGCGAATCCGACTTGTCAGCGGCGCTCGCCGTCAAGCCATGGCTTGCGCCCGCTCATGCCGCACTCGCCCACCTGCGGAGGGAGCAGCAGCATCCCGCGGACGCGTTGAGCGCCATCGAAGGGGCAAGGAAGTACCACCCGGAGTCGGAAGTCTATCTGCTGTCCCATCTCGATCTGCTCGAGGCCACGAAGCAGCCCTCCGATGCCCTTCGTCTCGCCGAGGATCAACTGCGGGCTCATCCGACCAGCCGCATGTTGCGTCTGCGCCTCGCGATGTTCCTGCTTGGGGATGGCCGTCTCGAACAGGCGCTGCGCCACATCCCTGCCGTTCTTCCAACCACGACCGAGGACAAGGCATGGGAGATCCTGGCGTCCACGTGGCAGGCTCTGGGCCGGGACCAGGAGCGTCGGACCTGCCTCGAGCGCGCACTCGCGGCCGGCGCCGGGCAGACAGCTGCAGTCTCCTTGGCGCAGGCTCAGATGAGGCTCGGAGACCTCGAAGGCGCGCTGGCGCGCCTGGATGGTCTGTCAGCGTCGGCCCAGGTCCTGATCCTCAAGTCGGAGGTCCTCGCTGCGCTCGGCCGCGGCGACGATGCCCTCGCCGCGCTGAACGCGGCCGTGACCGAGGCGCCTCAGGACGCGCTCGCGCACATGCGCCTCGGCATCCTGCACAGAGGACGCCGTGAGTTCGAAGCTGCCGAGCGCGAGCTGCGACGAACCGTGGAGCTGGTTCCGGCCGAAAGCGTGGCGCACGAGCAGCTCGCCGTACTCCTGAGTGAAACCGGGCGCTTCGAGGAAGCGCATGCGGAGCTGCAACGCGGTCTCGACATCGCGCCAGGGCACAGGTCGCTCCGGTTCAACGTGGCGGTCCTCCTGAGCCGTCAGAAACGATGGGCAGAAGCGGAGCGTGGCCTGCGTGAGGCCATTGCCGCCGCGCCGCTCAGCCTGAATGCCATCGGCAACCTCGGCCGCGTTCTCGCGGAGCAACAGCGGCACGAGGAATCGGCGGACGTATTCGAGCAGGCGATTGAAATGACCCCGCGCGATCCTGGCGCCCGGCACGGTCTGCTCAACGCGCTGCGTATGCTTCGGCGCTTCGACGAAGTCGTCAAAGGCGCGCGCAAGTGGATCGCCGACTGTCCCGACGATCCATACGCGTGGCGAGCGCTCGCCCTTTCGTTGGCGCAGCAGGGCGAGCAGGAAGCAGAAGCCGCCGCGGATCGTGTCGATCAGCTCGCGGCAGACTCCACGATCTCGTATGAAACACGCGGGATGGTCGCTCTTGGCCTGGGACGCGCGGCAGAGGCCCTCAAGTGGTTCGACAAGGGCCTGGAACAGAGTCCCGATCAGGTTTCTCTGATCGTCAATCGCTCGCTGGCCCTCGATGAAGTCTCAGGGCTCGAGGCCGCACGGGCGGAACTGCAGCGAGCACTGACTCTCGAGCCTGGGTCGGAGACGGCACAGCTCAATCTTTCGATGGTAAGCCTTCGACTCGGCCAGTTCGCGGAGGGGTGGCGCAACTATGAAGTGCGGCAGAGCGCGCTGCGCGGCCCGAAGACGCTGATCGAAGCCAAGAAGGCATCGAACGGGCGGCTCGATCTGTCTCGTGCCGCGGTGCTCGTTCGCGCCGAGCAGGGCCTGGGCGACACCATCCACTTTATGCGGTACATCGCGATTCTCGCGGCCGAAGCGCGTGAAGTCACGTTTCAGGTGCAGGACGCGATCGCGTGGATGGCCTGGGGTATCGCGCCGAACGTTCGTATCTGCGGCTACCGCGATCCGGTGCCGACGAACTTCGACCATCACGTGTCGCTGATCAGTCTGCCCGGATACTACGACACCGACCTCGCGACGATTCCCGGCGCTGTGCCGTACGTCACTCCCGACGCGGCCCGCGTCGAAACGTGGCGCGCCCGGCTCGGCTCTGAAGGCTTCAAGGTCGGCATCGTCTGGCACACGAACCCGGCGCACGGGAACATCAAGCGCTGGATTCCATTGAGGCGCCTCGCGCCGCTCGCCGCGATTCCAGGCGTCCGGCTGATCAGCCTGCAGAAACACTACGGGCTCGATCAGCTGACGACGCTGACCGATGAAGGCATCGCGATCGAGTCGCTGGGGGAATCGTTCGACGAGGGGCCGGACGCGTTCGCGGATACTGCGGCCGTGATCGCAAGTCTCGATCTGGTGATCGCGATCGACACGTCAATCTGCCACCTTGCCGGAGCGATCGGCACACCGGTCTGGGTCCTGCTCCACCGGTCTTCTGACTGGCGATGGCTGACGGGCCGCACCGACAGTCCCTGGTATCCGACGCTGCGGATCTTTCAGCAGACGGTGTCTGGCGATTGGACTGGGGTCGCGGAAGCAGTGCGCGCGCGGCTTCTCGAAGAAGTCGCGCGCCACTAGTCGATCGCTCAGCGCTTCTTGCCGGCCTTGCGAGCGCCCTTCTTCCTTGCGGCGCCCTTCTTTGCGGGGCTCTTCTTCGCGGTGGTCTTCCTGGCGGCGCCTTTCTTCTTGGCGGCGCCCTTCTCCTTCGCTGCGGGCCTGGCCTTCCTGACGGCCTTCTTCGCAGCCTTCCTGGCGCCACCCTTCGCAGCCTTGCGCGCGGGCGCGGCCGCCTTCTTCTTCACAGCCGCGGCGGCGGGCCTGGGCGCTGCGGCGGGCCTGGGCGGTGCTGCCTTCCTGACCGTTCGGGGCGCGCTCGGCGGCGCAGGCATCGCGGCCGCGGCATCCTCGTCGGCATCGAGGTCGAGCTCGAGCTCGCCACCCTCCTCGAGGGTGTCCATCTCCCCTTCGTTCATGTCGTCTTCCGGCATCCCCAGTTCGTCGTCTTCAAAATCGTCCCGCATGCTGCCTCGCAGTGCTGGGGCCAGGGCCCCGCGTTGTCGTAGTTCCGGAGGCACGTAGTCTGACCAGCGTGCCGCCGCGTGTCAACACGAACGCGCCCTGCGATCTCGTCACGGCAACCAGAAAGAGCGCCCGGTAACGGCACGGTGATCGAGCCCGGCGGCGCGATCGAGTTTCAAGACGATTGCCGGGAGCTCGACCTGGATTCGCCATTCATCGGCGCGCCCTCCCGCCCCTTCGATCTGCCGGCGGCAGGCGGCCCACCAGGGGGCCACGGGTCCGGCCAGCGGTTCGACGATGAGCACCGGGGCGCCGGCCTTGTGACGCTCGAGCAACTGCGCGATCAGCCCGTCGCGCGCAGGTGGCGCGAGCTCGTTCAGTGCAAACGCACAGAGCCATGCCGAGCGCTCACGCGGAAGCGGCTGGGCGGCGACGTTGGTCCTGGACGTTCTACCCCGCAGCCCGAACTGGCGGTAGGTCCATGCCGCTTCCTGAAGCGCCCACGGATGGAGATCGAGACCATGGACCGCCGGTGCCGCCGCGTCTTCAGATGCGTTCGCCCATCTGCGGGCCCACGCTGCGCCGGATGCGCCGGTGCCGCAGCCGACGTCAACGATTCGTGTCACGCCGCGGGTGGCATTCAGCGAGCGGACGATCTCGCGAACGAGGAGGAAGTGGAGAGGGCCGTAGAACAGTGCGAAGGCGGCGCGCTTGCCGGCGCCTGAGAGCGCGGCGCCTTCCGCGATGCGCCCCCGACGCTCGACATAGGTGGACGAGAGCGCTCGAAGTGCGCGCGACACCTCGGAGAACGAGAGGTCAGCGAGGTGCCGCGCTTCGAGCGCGGCCATCCACTCGTCGAACACCGGCTAGGGAACCTGGTCCAGCCCCTCGGTCAGCTCGATGTAGGTGCCCCACGGATCGGTGATGAACGCGATCGCGATGTTCAACGCCTCTACCCGCGTGTAGGGACGATCGAGCGTGATGCCCATCGACTCGAGCCGCTTGCAGAATGCTTCGAGGTTGTCGACCTCGAATCCGATATGGTCGAGCGCGCGGCCGCGCGTCGGCACAACCGGGTCGGCCGACGGCGAGTACGTCAGGTTGACGCCGGGCAGATCCGCCGCCTTGAAGCTCCCTCGCATGCCGGGCTTCGCGTCGAACACCTTGGCGTACCAGGCCTGCATCGCGTCGACGTCCGGCGCCGCGAAGTGAATGTGATGGAGCGCAATCGGCTCCTTCATCGTCTTGTTCTCGACAAACTCCACCTTCGTCTCGTCGGGACCCATCACGAACGCGACGTACGTGTTCTGATCGACGATGTGGCCGAGGTCGTCGGCAACCTCGATGCTGGGCGGGAGCTCAGCGCGCGTGACAATCGGGTAGCCGGCAGCCTTCGCCTTGTCGACGGCGGCGCGGATGTTCGGCACCCAGAAGCCCACGTGATTGACGGACGTGCCCTTGGTCCCGCCGGTCGAGGCACGATCGGCGAGAAACACGAGAACGTTCGGGAAGCGGACGATCTCGGTCGTGGACGTGCCGACCTTGATCGCGGTGCCGCCGAGCGTGTCCGCCCAGAAGCGCTTGTGCGCGGCGATGTCGGTCGCCGAGATGTGATGATGGCCGTACGCCACTGGCGCGTTCCTGGCGGCGGTCAGCTGCGCCCATGCCGTCGAGTAACCGAGCAGCACGGCCGCACCCGCCAACATGGTGACGATTGTCGTCTTCATAGCAGCTCTCTCCTCAACGGAACGGATTCTTCGAGGACCTCAAGGTCCTCAGGGTCCTCAGGGTCAAGGAGCTTCAGGCCACGGAAGCGATGCGGCCTGCAGGACAATCACGCAATCCCGAAGCCCGTAGCCCGTAGCCTGCGTGTGCAGCGCGGCCCGTAGCCTGAAGCCTGAAGCCCCGTAGCCTACAGACTTCAGGCGGTCCCTGCAATCATCAGGTAGACGGTGCCGAGAAGCATGGCATTGGGCACCGCTGCCCACCAGAACGCGTGGTGCCACTCCCGCCGCTCGAGATGAGCGTCCGGCGCGCGCCCCGCCCACCGCACCATCCACCGCGCCACGAGCCAGAGCGCGACGGCAACGACCGCGCCACCGAGCAGGACCGCGACGCCGTAGTCCGGCGGCATCGCGCCCTGCCGCCGCAGTTGCTGGCGCAGACCGGCCAGCCACAGCCACCAGACCGAGACCACCCAGCCCCACGTCACGACGTACATCGACTTGCCGAAGATGCGTACCGACGAGGGCGCGTGGCTCATGAGGCTGGTGGATCAGGTCCACTGAGCCGGCGGCGTGATCACGGACGCAGGCGTCGGCCCGGGATCCGCCCGGCCAGACCCCTCGAACCGGCTGATCGCCCGCACGGACATGTCATGGTCGCAGAGAATCTGACACGAAAGGCGGACTCCCGTCAGTCCGCGCTGCGCGAGCCGATCCCGTTCGGCCACGGTCATGCGGGTGGGTTCACCCTCGAGAAATTCGACACGGCAGGTCGTGCACCTGGCGTTGCCGCCGCAGGCGTGCAGCTGATCCACTCCAGCATCCTGCTCGAGCGCAAGCACGAGCCGCTTTCCTTCAGGGACATCGAACGTCCCGAATCCTTCGACGGTCAGGTTGGGCATCGGCTCATTCTACGTGGAGGACCCTGGAATCTCCCGCCGCTGAGCTCCCCGCCGTCTCAAAGTGGCCCGGCACGGTTCTGGAATGGAGATGAACTAGACGGATGGAGCGGAATGCGAGTTGCGCAGGTCTCACCACTCTTCGAGAGTGTTCCGCCACAGCTCTACGGCG
>JBFWPD010000214.1:0-6916 GCA_050250175.1 Vicinamibacterales bacterium | reverse complement strand
TGTTGTCGCCCATCCCGATCTCTTCGCCGTAGTAGACGTCGGGCGTCCCGGGCAGCGAGAACTTGAGGCTGTTCAGGAGCTCGACGCGCCGCCGGCTGTTCTCCATGAGCGGCGCGAGACGGCGCCGGATGCCGAGATTCAGCCGCATCTGCGGATCCGCCGCGTACGACTGGTACATGTAGTCGCGCTCTTCGTCCGTCACCATCTCGAGCGTCAGCTCGTCGTGGTTCCGGAGAAAGAGCGCCCACTGGCACGTCTCGGGGATGTCCGGCGTCTGATTGAGGATCTCCGTGATGGCGTGCCGGTCTTCCTGCCTGAGGGCCATGAACATTCGCGGCATCAGGGGGAAGTGGAACGCCTTGTGGCACTCGTCGCCCTCGCCGAAGTAGGGACGCACGTCAGCGGGCCACTGGTTGGCTTCCGCGAGCAGCATGCGGTTCCGGTATTTCGTGTCGAGCTCCCGCCGGATCTGCCTCAGGACCTCGTGCGTTTCCGGAAGGTTCTCGTTGTTGGTGCCTTCACGCACGCAGAGATACGGCACGGCGTCGAGCCGCAGCGCGTCCACACCCAGATCGAGCCAGAACTTCATCACGTCGATGACGGCATCGACCACGGCGGGGTTGTTGTGGTTCAGATCGGGCTGGTGGAAGAAGAAGCGGTGCCAGTAGTACTGCTTCGCGATCGGGTCGAACGTCCAGTTCGACTTTTCCGTGTCGCAGAAGATGATGCGGGTCTCGGGATACTTGGTATCCGTGTCGCTCCAGACATAGAACTCGCGTTCCGGGGATCCGGCGGGCGCCTGACGTGCGCGCTGAAACCAGGGGTGCTGGTCCGACGTGTGGTTGACGACCAGCTCGATGAGGATCCTGATCTTCCGCTCGTGTGCTGCCGTGACGAACTGCCTGAACTCGTCCAGTGTTCCGTACGCCGGGTGTACGTTGCAGTAGTCCGAGATGTCGTATCCGTCGTCGCGCAGGGGCGAAGGGTAGAAGGGCAGGACCCAGAGGCACGTGATGCCCAGGCTCTGCAGGTAGTCGAGCTTCTGGGTCAGCCCGCGGAAATCGCCGATGCCGTCGTTGGTGCTGTCGAAGAACGACTTGACGTGCGCCTGGTAGATGACCGCGTCCTTGTACCAGAGGGGATCGTCGTCGGCCGACGCAGTCACCGGCGATACCGCCGCTACAGCTTCAACGAGTCGCGTCTCCGCCATGGAAGGCCTCAGATCAACGTGATGCGCCGATCCGGAGGATGTGCCCCTGCCGGATGCCTGGGTCGAAACGCACGTAGTTCCACTCGCCCCGCCACACGAACTCTTCACCAGTGAGCAGATCCGTGACCACGTACGACTCGTCGGATCGACGGCCAAGGCGATCGAGCGGCACCTGCACGTGTCCGTGCTGCGTCTGGCGCGTATTCAGGCAGACGACCACGAGCAGGATCGGCATGGACAGGTACGGCGCCGTCTTGCTGTAGGCGATGAGCTCGCTGTTGTCCGTTCCGTGAAAGCGCAGCGTCGTGTCGTACTGAAATGCCGGGTACTGCCGCCGTATGGCGTTCACCCTGGCGACGAGATCCTTGATGTGCCCGGGCCGGTCCCAGTCCCACTTGCGGTACTGATACTTCTCCGAGTCCGCGTACTCCTCGGTGCCTGGCACTGCGCGGCCCTCACACAATTCGAACCCGCTGTAGATGCCGTAGCTCGCGCCCAGTGTCGCGGCCAGGAGCAGCCGCGCCTGAAACGCCGGAGGCCCCCCTTCCTGCAGGTACGCGTGAAGGATGTCGGGCGTGTTGGTGAAGAAGTTGGGCCGGAAGTATTCGCGGACATCGGTGGCCGTCAGTTCCGTCAGGTAGTCCACCAGCTCGGCCTTGGAGTTCTTCCAGGTGAAGTACGTGTAGGACTGCGTGAACCCGGCCTTTGCGAGATATCGCATCGACTGCAGATTCGTGAAGGCTTCAGACAGAAGGATGACCCCCGGGTCCTCCCGGTGCACTTCGTCGATCATCCACTCCCAGAATCCGAAGGTCTTGGTGTGCGGGTTGTCCACGCGGAAAACCCGGACGCCATGCGACATCCAGAACTTCACCACGTCGAGCAATGCCTGCCAGAGGTTGCGCCAGTCGTCGCAGGCGAAGTCGAGAGGGTAGATGTCCTGGTACTTCTTGGGTGGATTCTCGGCGTACTTGATCGTGCCGTCGGGCCGGTGCCTGAACCACTCCGGATGCTCGGTCACCCACGGGTGATCGGGTGAACACTGCCAGGCGAGATCCAGCGCGATCTCGAGCCCGAGACGTTCCGCCTCGCTTCGGAAGCTGTCGAAGTCGCTGATTGTCCCGAGGCCGGGATCGACCGCGGTGTGTCCGCCGGCGCGAGAGCCGATAGCCCACGGACTGCCAGGGTCGCCTGGTCCGGCGGCGAGGGAATTGTTCGGTCCTTTTCTGAAGCTCTCGCCAATCGGGTGAATCGGCGGCAGATACACGATGTCGAATCCGAGGTGTGCGATGTCGGGCAGCCGTTCGGCGGCTTCTCGAAACGTTCCGCTCCTCGTCGCATCGGGGCCGGCCGATCGGGGGAACATCTCGTACCACGCGCCGGTCCGCGCCCGCGTGCGATCGACCCAGATCTTCAGCGGCTCCGACGCCGCCGCATCGTGGCGCTCGGCGTACTGCCGCATGCGGAACGCGAGGTCGTGATCGAGGGCGAGCTCGACACGCGCCGACTGTGTGCTCGTGCGATCGCGGATCTGGGACGAGCGGTGCACGAGCCAGGCGGCATCCACGCGATAGGCGCCGACCTGATCGGCACGTGATGCCGCTTCACGCACCAGCGCGCCGCCTTCGAGCAGCTCGCTCTCGAGGTCCTGTCCCGCTTCAGCCTTCACGCGGAGCTCGCGCCGCCAGGTCTCGAATCGATCGACCCAGGCCATGACGATGTACTCGTGCCAGCCCTGGCGATCGACCACGAACCCGGCGGTCCACTCGGCGGAGTTAGGGATCACCTGCCGCATCGGCGTCTCGCGCCAGCACTCCGAGCCCGCGGGCCGATCGCGCAGCATGACCGCGATGAGGTCGTGACCGTCAGCGAACGCATCCGCGAAGACACGAACGGCCTCGCCGACCGTACGCTTGATCGGAAACCGGCCGCCGTCGACCTGCGGCCGGACGTTCTCCACGATGGCGCGGGTACGGGCTCCAGGCTCCAGGCGACGGGCTGCAGGCAACGCTCGAGTCCCGCTGCCCGAAGCCTGTTGCACCGAGGCTGCCTCGCTTCTTCTCACATCCGGCATACGAATACCGCCAGCGATCGGCCCTGAAGCGGGTAGCGGACGCCGGCCCTGTAGCCCCGCTCCGTCGTCTGAGGATGAATCGTGTCGAACATCCGCCTCCAGAGCCGGCCGGGTTCAAGCGGCGGCAGTGTGAACGGCACCTTGTCGCTATGTGCGTTCAACAGCACCAGGAGCGTATCGCCGACGACGGGCATACCCCGCTCGTCCACTTCGTTCAGATCCCCAGCGAGCAGCATGCCAAGACTTCGGACGAATGTGGCGTTCCAGGCTTCATCTGTCATCTCGTGGCCGTCCGGCGTCAACCAGACCATGTCTTTGACGCCGCCTCCCCGGATATCGCGACCCTGGAAGTATTTTCGGCGCCTGAGGCCTGGTTGTTCGTACCGAAAACGGATGAGCCGGCTGGTGAAGTCGAGGAGTGCTTCCTGGTCGGGGGTCAGGTTCCAGTCGATCCAGGTGATGTCGTTGTCCTGGCAGTAGGCGTTGTTGTTCCCGCGCTGGCTCCGGCCAATCTCGTCGCCATGACTGATCATCGGTACGCCTTGCGAAAGCAGGAGCGTTGCCATGAAGTTGCGGACCTGCCTCGCCCGGATCCGGTTCACCTTTTCGTCGCTCGTCGGGCCTTCGATTCCGCAGTTCCAGCTCAGGTTGTTGTTCTCGCCGTCGCGATTGTCTTCGAGATTCGCCTCGTTGTGCTTTTCGTTGTAGCTCACGAGATCGGCCAGCGTGAACCCGTCGTGGGCGGTGACGAAGTTGATGCTCGCGTATGGCTTTCGTCCACTGTGTGCGTAGAGGTCATTGCTGCCCGCCAGACGCGTCGCCAGTTCCGACACGGTGCCCTCGTCGCCCCGCCAGAAGCGCCGGACCGTGTCGCGGTACCTCGCGTTCCATTCCGTCCACAGGACAGGGAAGTTGCCGACCTGATAGCCCCCCTGGCCGAGGTCCCAGGGCTCCGCGATCAGCTTGACCTGCGAGAGCACCGGGTCCTGATGGACGACGTCGAAGAACGCCGCGAGTCGATCCACTTCGTACAGCTCGCGCGCCAGCGCGCTCGCGAGGTCGAAGCGGAACCCGTCGACGTGCATCTCGAGGACCCAGTAGCGCAGGCTGTCCATGATGACCTGCAGCACGCGCGGGTCGCGCATGTTGAGCGTGTTGCCGCAGCCGGTGAAATCGATGTAGTAACGCGGATCGTCGGCCTGCAGCCGATAGTACGACGTGTTGTCGATGCCCTTGAACGACAGGGTGGGGCCCAGCTGATTACCCTCGGCCGTATGGTTGTAGACCACGTCGAGGATGACCTCGAGTCCGGCCGCGTGGAGGGCACGGACCATGCGCTTGAATTCGTGCACCGGACCGGCCGGCGTTCTCGCCGCTGCCAGCCGGCGATCCGGGGCGAAGTAGCCGAACGTCTGGTATCCCCAGTAGTTGGTCAAGCCGCGCTGTTCGAGGTGGCGGTCCTGCGCGTGATGATGCACGGGCATCAGCTCCACGGCCGTCACCCCGAGCCGCTTCAGATGCTCGATGGCCGGCTCGGTGGTGAGTGCCTCGTAGGTGCCGCGAAGCGCTTCGAGAATGCGAGGATGACGCTTCGAAAATCCACGGACGTGCATCTCATAGATGACCGTCTTGTGCCAGGGCGTGCGGGGGGGACGGTCGCCCCCCCAGCTGAATGCCGGGTCCACGACTGACGCCAGCGGAGCGAACGGCGCGGTGTCGCGCGTATCGAAGGAGAGATCGTCGTCCGGGTTGCCCACCGTGTACCCGAACATCTCGTCCGACCATCGGGTGACCCTCGCGACCGACTTTGCGTACGGGTCCATGACGATCTTGTTCGGATTGAAGCGATGACCATGCGCGGGCTCGTACGGTCCGTGCACGCGGTAACCGTACAGCTGATCGGGGCGAGCGTCAGGCAGGAACCCGTGCCACACCTGGTCGGTCTGCTCGGGCAGCGGAATACGAACCGATTCCCTGATCGAAGCTGCAGAGTCGAAGAGGCAGAGCTCAACCTTGGTGGCGTTGGCGGAGAAGACTGCGAAATTGACGCCGATGCCGGTCCAGGTGGCTCCGAGCGGGTAGGGTTCGCCGGGCCAGACACGCACGCTCTTTTGAGGGTACTTCAGGCTTCGGGCTGCAGGCTACAGGCTTCAGGCTGCAGGCTTCGGGCTGCAGGCTTCGGGCTGCAGGCTTCGGGCTGCAGGCTTCGGGCCGGAGCCTGCAGCCTGAAAGCCCCAGCGCGAGTCTCCCGTCAGGGCCTGCGGCCGTACCAGTGAAATCCGCGGGCTTCGTGCCCGTTCATGGTGCGGACCGTCACCTCGTCCAGAGACAGCAGCTCGTAGCTCTCAGTGAGTTGATCGATCCACGCGCGCGAGTGATGGCGAAGGACGATCCCTTCAGGGAGCGTGAACGTTCCGTACGGCGCGCCGGGAGGCCGTGTGCGCTCGTACCGCTCGAGATTGCGTCGGTCGCCCTGAAGCCAGAAATCGGCGATGTGCAGCACGCCGCCGGAGCGGACTACGCGATTGAGCTCGCCCACGAGCCCAATCTGGCTCGAGTCAGACGGGACGCAGGTCAGGACTGCAACGAGCAGCGCCGCGTCGAACGCGCCTCCTGCTGCGGGTACGTGCGGGGGATGCTCGAGGAGCTGAAAGTCGAGGTCAGGGTGTCGCTCGCGGGCAGCTGCGATCATGCCGCTCGCAGGATCCACGCCGGCAACCTGCGTGTAGCCGTGACTGTGGAGCGCAGACACGCCGCGTCCATAGCCGCAGCCGTAGTCGAGCACGCGGGCGTCTTTCGGCACCCATCGGCTGAAGCGCTCGATGTCGATCGGATGCGCGAAGTCCTTCCCGGGGCCGACAGTATTCCAGTAGTCGAGCGGAGAGTCGGACGGCGCGCGCGAGCCGTGCGCGGTCATCAGGTCGAGTAGCGATCGTTGAACCAGGGCTCAGCGGAGTTGGAGTAGCCCCGGACTTCCCAGAACCCCTTCTGGTCGACCGCGAGGAACTCGATCTTTCGAATCCACTTCGTGCCCTTCCAGGCGTACAGCTTCGGCGTGATCATGCGGCATGGACCGCCATGTTCGTGGGGAAGCGGCTTGCCCTCCCACGTGTGGACCAGAAGCACATCGTCGTCCACGGCCCGATCGAGGGGCAGGTTCGTCGTGTAGGGGACATAGGTGCCGGGGGCAAAGTCGTAGCCGGTGCACAGGACGTGGCGCGCCTCCGGTTTGGGCACGGCAAGCTCGGCGATGGTCCGGAAGCGCACGCCCCTCCAGCGGTTGTCGTAGCGGCTCCAGCTCGTCACGCAGTGGAAGTCGCTGACGTCGTCTACCTGCGGCAGGGCCATGAAGGCGTCCCAGTCGAATGTGAGCGGATTCTCGACCAGCCCGCCTACCTCCAGCTTCCATCGGCTCATGTCGATCTCAGGCTGCTCGCCGAGGTCGAGGACGGGCCAGTTCTTCACTTCGTGCTGTCCGACCGGAAGCTTCGGCATGCCGTGACGGTTCGGCCCGCCGCTGCCTTCCGGAGGAAGGCCGCGAAACCGGACGTTGACCGCGTCATTGTGGAGCGCGATCTGCCGCTGGATGTACTGCTGACGGCGGGCGACGAGGTCAGACTTGTCGTCCATGG
>JBFWPD010000213.1:0-6923 GCA_050250175.1 Vicinamibacterales bacterium | reverse complement strand
CCATCATCTTCAAACCGGATGACGTCGCCGACAACATGCGGAAGTACGGCGGGTTCATCCCGGGCATCCGGCCCGGCAAGCGGACCGCGGAATATATCGACACGATCCTGACCCGGCTGACGCTCGTCGGCGCGCTGTACCTCGCGCTCGTGGCGATGCTGCCCGAGTTCCTGTTGAGCGGGTTCCAGGTCGCCCCGATTCCGTTCATCGGCGAATGGCTCGACGCGAACATCCCGCAGTTTGTGACCCAGGGCATCGGGATCACGTTCTACTTCGGGGGCACGTCGCTGCTCATCGTCGTCGGCGTGGCGATGGACACCGTGAATCAGATCGAAAGCCAGATGATCATGCGCCACTACGACGGCTTCATGAAGAAGACGCGTATCCGGGGGCGACGGTAGTCGGATGGCGCTGAACCTGATCATGCTCGGGCCGCCCGGCGCCGGGAAGGGCACGCAGGCAGAGAAGTTCGGGCGGGAGAATGGCCTGCCGAAGATCTCGACCGGCGACATCCTGCGCGAAGCGGTGCAGTCGGGAAGCGAGATCGGGCTGCGCGCCAAGGCCGTGATGGAGCGCGGCGAGCTCGTGAGCGACGACCTGATCATCGGCATCGTGCAGGCCAGGCTCGATCGTCCGGACGTCGCACGGGGCTTCATCCTCGACGGCTTCCCGCGGACGGTGGCGCAGGCCCGCGCGCTCGACGGGATCATGATCGGACGGTCTCCGCTGGTCGTCGTGGACATCGCCGTTCCGGAGAGCGAGCTGGTCCGGCGTCTTGCGACGCGGATGGTGTGCGAGTCGTGCGGGAACAACGCTCCAGCATCGGCGGGCCCCTCGAACGGGCCGGAGCGATGCGAGCGATGCGGTGGCCGCCTGGTGCAGCGCGCCGACGACAATGAAGCGGTTGTGCGGGAGCGGCTGAAGGTCTACCGTCGAGATACGCAGCCGCTCGTCGAGTATTACAGGACGCGCGATACGTTCAGAGCGATCGACGGCGCGCAGCCGCCGGAGAAGGTGGCTGAGGCGATCGATCGCGCGGTCGCATCGCTGGCTGGCGAGTGTGGAGGCAAGGAGGTTCGCCGGTGATTGCCTGCCGGTCGATGGCCGAACTCCAGCGCATGCGCGAGGCCGGCCGGCTGGTGGGTGAGGTCCTGAGCGAGCTGGCCACGGTCGTCGCGCCGGGCGTCACGACGGCCGATCTCGATGCCCTCGCCGAAGAGCGCATCCGGAAGGCGGGCGCCGCGCCGGCGTTCAAGGGGTATCACGGGTATCCGGCGACGATCTGCGCGTCGGTCAACGACGAGGTGATCCATGGGATCCCCTCGGGCCGCCGGGTACTGATTGAGGGCGACATCATTTCCATTGATGTCGGCGCGTCGATTGGAGGCTATTTCGGCGACAGCGCGATTACGCTGCCGGTCGGACTGGTTTCGGAGGACGCCGCGGAGCTGCTGCGGGTGACCGACGAGTCGCTGGCGAAAGCGATCGCGCAGGTCAGGCCTGGTGCCAGGATTTCTGACATCGGCCACGCCGTGCAGTCGCACGTCGAGGCGTACGGATTTTCCGTCGTCAGGGAATTCGTGGGGCACGGGATCGGCCAGAAGATGCACGAGGAGCCGCAGGTGCCCAACTACGGACACCCCGGACGGGGGCCGCGGCTCGCCGAGGGGATGGTCCTCGCGATCGAGCCGATGGTGAATGCAGGCAAGCCCGATGTGAGGGTGTTGTCGGACGGCTGGACCGCGGTGACGCGCGATCACAGCCTGTCGGCGCACTTCGAGCACACGGTGGCGGTGATGGCCGGCGAGCCCTGGGTGCTGACTGCTCGCGGGCCTGCCGCCGACGCGGGTCATGGCGACGCGCAGCAGCGCACGACGGCCGGACCGGGCATGCGGTGAGTGACGAGAGCGATCGTCCTGGTCTGGCCGGGACGGTGGTCGAGCAGCTGCCGAGTGCGCTGTACCGGGTGCGTCTCGATCAGGGCGCTGCGGTGACCGCGCACATCGCGGATCGGATCGATCGGAACTTCGTGCGGGTGCTCGTCGGCGATCGCGTGCGGATCGAGCTCTCGCCGGTCGACAGCGGCAGGGGACGGATAACGGGGAAGCTCTGAGATCTAGGAGTTTGGGAATCTGCACATCTGGAAATTGATTTCCAGGCGAATTCCTAGATTTGCAGATTCCCAGATTTCCAGATGTAGGTGATCAGTCATGAAGGTGCGAGCGTCAGTGCGGCGGATTTGTGTGAAGTGCAAGATCGTGCGCAGAGCGGGCGTGGTGCGCGTGATCTGCCCGAATCAGAAGCACAAGCAGCGCCAGGGATAGAGGGGACGGGACATGGCACGTATCGCAGGCGTCGATCTTCCGCGGACCAAGCGGGTCGAAATCGGGCTCACGTATATCTTCGGCATCGGCCGCGTCCGGTCGAACGGCATCCTGAAGGAGGCTGGCGTCAGCCCTGATATTCGCGTCAAGGACCTCTCCGAAGACGACGTGCGCAAGATCAGCCGGGTGATCGAGGAGCAGGGACGCGTCGAGGGCGACCTCCGCAAGGAAGTCTCGATGCACATCAAGCGGCTGATGGAGATCGGCTCCTACCGGGGCATGCGGCACCGCCGCGGCCTGCCCGTGCACGGGCAGCGCACCCGGACAAACGCGCGCACCCGGAAGGGTCCCCGCAAGGGCGCGATCGCCAAGAAGAAGACGGTGTAGCACATGGCCAAGACAGACGCAGCGGCACCCGAAGGCGCGACCCCGGACAAGAAGGAAGGCGCCGCCGGAAAACGGAAGAAGACGTTCAAGAAGCGCGGGGAGAAGCGGATTGTCCATCACGGTCTCGCGCATATCCAGGCGTCCTTCAACAACACGGTGATCACCATCACCGACACCGAGGGCAACGTCGTCGCGTGGTCGAGCGCGGGCGGAATCGGCTTCAAGGGCTCGCGCAAGGGCACGCCGTTCGCAGCGACGCAGGCTGCCCTGAACGCCGGCAATGCCGCGAAGACCGTGGGGATGCGATCGCTCGACGTCCGCGTGAAGGGTCCGGGTTCCGGCCGCGAATCGGCGATTCGGGCGCTGCAGACCGTCGGACTCGAGGTGAAGTCGATTCGCGACGTCACGCCGATCCCGCACAACGGGTGCCGGCCGCCGAAGCGGCGGCGAGTCTAGGACATCGGGGAATCTGGGAAACTGCAAATCTGGAGATTTGATCTGGCGATGTGGTGAAACTGGCTGAGTCTGGAGAAACGGGATCGAAGGCCCCGTGGATTTCCAGATTCCCAGACTCCCAGATTTCCAGATTGAGTGAGGCTATTGAATGGCTCGGTACATTGGTCCTGTCTGCCGGCTCTGCCGACGCGAAGCGATGAAGCTCTTCCTCAAGGGAGAGCGCTGCTACACGGAGAAGTGCGCGATTGAGAAGCGCAACTTCCCTCCGGGGCAGCACGGCAAGGCTCGCCGCGCCAAGCTCGCGGGCTACGGCCTGCAGCTGCGCGAGAAGCAGAAGGTCAAGCGCATTTACGGCGTGCTGGAGGATCAGTTCCGCCGATACTTCGAGGCCGCCGAGCGGACGCGTGGCATCACCGGCGAGACGCTGCTGCAGCTGCTGGAGCGCCGGCTCGACAACGTCGTGTACCGGCTGGGCCTCTCGACGTCACGGCCGCAGGCACGTCAGCTCGTGCGTCATGGGCACTTCCTGGTCAACGGCAAGAAGGTCGACATCCCCTCGTACTCCGTGCGCCAGGGCGATGTGATCACCGTGCTCCAGCGGAGCCAGAAGAACACGACCATCGAGCACGCGATCGAAGAAGTGAAGGGCCGCGGCATCCCCGGATGGCTGTCGTTCGACTCGGCGTCGATCTCCGGGCGCATCGTGTCGATGCCGACACGCGAGCAGATCAACCTGCCCGTGCAGGAGCAGCTGATTGTGGAGCTGTACTCGAAATAAGAGTCGCATCCCATTGGCCCGCAGCCTTGACAGACCTGCGGCGGGAGGCCGGTGGGTTACTCGCAGGTCTGGAGGCCCGTCTGCGGGCCCGTAGGCGAAAGGATACACGTCATGTTGTGGAAAGGTTTTCAGCGGCCCAAGCGTCTCGAGTTCGAGCGCGAAACTCTCACCGACCGGTTCGGCCGGTTCTACGCACAGCCCTTCGAACGCGGCTTCGGCACGACCATCGGTAACGCGCTTCGCCGCGTGCTGCTTTCGTCGATCGAGGGCGCCGCGATCACGGCCGTGAAGATCGACGGCGTGCTGCACGAGTTCTCCCCGATCCAGGGAGTGGTCGAGGACGCGACCGACATCATCCTCAACCTGAAGCAGGTTCCCTTCAAGCTGCACGTCGATCACACGAAGACGTTGACGCTGCGGGTGGACAAGCCCGGCGAGGTCAGGGCGCGCGACATCCAGGCCGACGCCGACATCGAGATTCTCGAGCCTGACGCGCACATCGCCACGGTTGCCGAGGGCGGCAGTCTCCACATGGAGATGCGGATGAAGCGCGGCCGTGGCTACGTGGCCGCCGACAAGAACTTCGACGAGGATCTCGGCATCGGCTGGATCCCGATCGACTCGGTGCATTCGCCCATCAAGAAGGTGAATTACCTCGTCGAGGCCGCTCGCCTCGGCCAGACCACCGACTACGACAAGCTGACGGTTGACGTGTGGACGAACGGATCGATCAGCGCCCGCGACGCCGTGTCGCTGGCGGCCAAGCTGATTCGCGATCACCTGAACATCTTCATCAACCTCGAGGACGCGGCGGAGCAGATTGCCGATGCCGGCAGCGACCAGCCGCACCTGGGAATCGGCAACGAGAACCTCGACAAGTCGGTCGAGGAGCTCGAGCTCTCCGTCCGGTCATACAACTGCCTGAAGAACGCGAACATCAGAACGATTCGCGAGCTCGTGCAGAAGACCGAGGCCGAGATGCTGAAGACGAAGAACTTCGGCCGCAAGAGCCTGAACGAGATCAAGGAGATCCTGCAGACGATGGGTCTGAGTCTGGGCATGCGCCTGGATCAGCCCGGCGCTGCGGTGCACGAATAGGAGACGGCAGGTAAGGCGGGCCGGGCAGGTCGGGCAGGGAGGGGACGGTTGCCCTTCCAGCCTCACCAGCCCCACCAGCCCCACCGGGCCGAAAAGCCATGAGACACAGAGTCGCCCATCGAAAACTCGGCCGCGTCACGGAGCATCGTCTGGCGATGCTTCGCAACCAGGCCACGGCGCTGCTGCGCCACGAGCACCTGACGACGACCGTGCCGCGGGCCAAGGAGCTCAGGCCGTTCGTCGAGCGGCTGATCACGATCGCCAAGCGAGGCGTGACGGCCGGGACCGCCCCCGCCCGGACGCTGACTGCGCGGCGTCTCGTGTTGCGCGACGTCCAGGATCGCGACGTCGTCTCCAAGCTGTTCGAGACGATCGCCCCTCGCTTCGCGGAGCGCCCGGGCGGTTACACGCGCCTGCTGCGGCTGGGATTCCGGAAGGGCGATTCGGCCGAAGTTGCACAGGTCGAGCTCGTCGGCAGCGAATACAACCCGCGGGCCCAAGCAGAGGCCGAAGCGAAGAAGGAAGACGCGCCGAAGCAGAAGGGTGTCGGCGGCCGCCTGCGTGCTGCCGCGGAGCGTCTGCGCGGCAAGAAGGAAGAAACCGAGTCCGAGGGCGCACCCAAGGTCCCCAGGCGGGGCGCTTCAAAGGGCAAGGCGACCGGACCAAGCCGCCGGGGCAAGCGCGGCGGCTGATCACCAGGGCAGGAAGGGTGGGACGGGCTGGAAAGGCGGGAAGGCACAAACCCCTCCCGCCCCGCCCTGCCTGCCAGTCTCGTCTCAGACTTCCTCGACGGCCAGCCCTCGTTCCGCCTTTGCCGCAGCAATGATCTTCGCCTGCTGCTGCGCCGGGACCTCGTCGTAGTGCGAGTACTCCATGTGGTACGAGCCGCGGCCGCCGGTTGCAGACGTGAGGTGCTGCTCGTAGGTCAGCATTTCTGACATCGGCACCTGCGCCTTGATGATCGTCATCGAGCCGCGCGTGTCCATCCCCCCGATTCGCCCGCGCCGGCCGTTCAGGTCGCCCATCAGGTCGCCGGCGAAATCGGACGGCGCGTAGATCTCGACGTTCATCACCGGCTCGAGAATCGTCGGCTTGGCGCGTGTCATCGCGTCCTTGAATGCGAGCGACCCCGCCATCTTGAACGACAGTTCGTTCGAGTCCACGTCGTGGTACGAACCGTCGAAGACGGTGACGCGGAAGTCCACGACCGGATAGCCGGCCAGATAGCCGCGCATCCGGGACTCCTGGATGCCCTTCTCGACAGCCGGTACGAACTGACGCGGGATCGCCCCGCCGAAGATGTCGTCCACGAACTCGAACTCCGCGCCGCGGCTGAGCGGCTCCACGCGGATCTTGCAGTCGCCGAACTGTCCGTGGCCGCCGGTCTGCTTCTTGTGACGCCCGCGCTGGGTGGCGCTCTTGCGGATGGTCTCCTTGTAAGGCGTCGAGGGGCGCGCCGTTGAGACATCGACATTGAAGCGCTTGCGCAAGCGCTCAAGCACGATGCGCAGATGCGAATCGCCCTGGCCGTGTAGCACGATCTCGTGGCTGTCCTGATCGTGATGGATGGCGAGGCCGGGGTCTTCCTCGGCGAGCTTGGTCAAGGCGCCGGAGAGGCGCACGTCATCCTTGCGATCCTTGGTGGCGATGGCGAGCTGATAGACGGGAAAGCGCGCCAGTGGGCCGGCTTTGGCTTTCGGCGAAGACGCGCCGGTGGAAAGCACGTCTCCGGCCGCGACAGGATCGAGCTTGCCGATGGCGAGGACATCGCCTTCGTCGATCTTCGAGACCTTTTTCGTTTGCGCGCCGCTGACGGCGAAGAGCGCGCCGGCGCGGCCGCGATTGCCGTCGGAGAGCGTGATGTAGACGCCGTCGCCGAG
>JBFWPD010000212.1:0-6926 GCA_050250175.1 Vicinamibacterales bacterium | reverse complement strand
GGTGAGGTGAACTCCCCGTGCATGTTCGGGACTCGCTCATGACTTCTTCTTGCCGACGTCCTTCAAAGCAAGAGCGAGCGTATCCTCAAGAGTCTGCCGCGACAGGGCCGCAGACAGGAAGGCCGAGTACTTCGGATGAGCAAACAGCCGCGCCTTCCCGATTGACTGTTGAAAATACTGCTGCAGCGCCTGCCATACAACAGATTGCTCGCAGCTACCTGTCTGCATCTCATCCAGCTTCGACCGCCTTCGGTCCTCCTCGATGATGAACTCGAGCTTGCTGTCTCCGGTGCCGCGGCCCGGGACATCGATCAGTAGGAGCGGCAGCTTGGCGGAATCGACCAGAAACTCGTTGCGAATGTCAGGCGAGATTGCTGCGCTTTCCGGCTGCTGGTCCTGAGGCGCTTCGATCAGGTGACGAATGCGCGTCTGAAACGCCTGCTGCAGGTTCAACTTTCGCTGCCAGCTAGCAGAATCCCCATGATAGAAGCTCACCAGCTCCTTCCACAGCTTGTTGTCACGCGACCGTTCGCTCGACAAGACCAAAATTCGCTTGAACAAGCTCCGCGTCTTCAGGACGTCCAAAAGGTATTCGCCGACTGGCCCGGCGGCCCTGGCAAGCCACGCTAGAACCGCGAGATCGGCCTGCTGAATCTGACACACCTCTCCGATTGGTGCACCTGCCAGATCACCAGACACCGGAAACAACGAAGCCTGACCGACGGTAGACTCCTGCGCCGGCTGTACGAATTGCTCCAGCTGCGACTTCAGCGTCCTCGCGTCGTCGGCGGCATTCAGCGCTTCCCACACCAGTCGCTGAATAACTGCCTTAATGGATCGGTACCCGTGGTGCCAGTACACTTGGCCGTACATCGCGTATCGGGCGAAGGCAATCGATTCCGCGGGGATCTTGCCCTTCTCATGAATGCCGAGCGCGGCGTAGGTGCGAGAGTCATCAATCCTGAACACGACGGTCAGTGTCTGGAGCAAACGCTGAAAATCGATGCCGTCACCGTACTTCAACCCCAGCGTGCGGCTGTCGCGACGAAGGTAGTCGATCTTGTCCGCATCAATTGGGCCGCTGATCAATGAATGGAGGATGCGGTCCTTTAGCGTTCCTTCCATGTCAGCTGGTGACGCTTGCAGAATCGCCAGTACTCGCGATGCCTTCACGTTCCAACCCTCTTCCTGCTCAATCAGCCTCGCGAGCGAGCTGTCCGGGTCCCGCAAAATCGAGAACCCGAGTTCCTCGTGAGAGAAGGTTGCCGGTTCTGCCTCCTCGATGTCGTGGGCGAGGGGGAATTGCCCGATGTCATGGAGCAACGGAGCCAACAGCGCAGCCCGTAGATCGTCCTCGTCCATGATCTGCTTGAACAGCGGGTTCAGAGAGTCGTTGTAGAGGGCGAGAACTACGCGACACGCGACCGAGAAGGTTCCCAACGAGTGCTCCAAGCGAGTGCTGTGCGCTGTTGGGTACACTAAGTTCAACAGACCAAGCTGCGTGAAGCTACCTAGCCTCATCACGGTTGGGTGCTCGATCACCTCTCGCACCCGCTTGGTAAACGGGGTGGCGGTGTAGGTCGATGCCTGAATCGTGTCGCCGAGATACTGGTTTAGCTCCGGAATTCTCGACTCGAGGTTGTAGGAACCAATCAGTTTGTCGAGATCGATCCGCGCTTGCGTCACGGACCGATACTTAATCTCCCCGAACGTCGTTAACGTCAAGCCAAGCGCAAGCTCGTCCTTCGTGTTCAACCCGTCGAGCAATCGGCACGCCAGCAGCTTCAGATAGCGCCGGGCGTACGAGGTGAGCACTCCGGGATTGCCCCTCTCGAATCTGGCAAGAAGGACCAAGATGGTCTTCCCCAACCCGTACAGGTCCCAACGCGTCTCGAGGTGTTTTCGATCTGCTTCTCCGCGGAGCCGGTTCGGATCAGAAGCCACCTCTTGAACGAAAGCCCGTGCCTCCGGGTGGATGAATCCCTCCGTGCCACCGATGAAGGTGAATCCGTCGTCGGTTCGCAACTGTTTAGCGAAGCCTAGGTCGGAGAGCACGGGAATACCACTTGGCGTCACGAGGACGTTGGCGGGCTTTAGATCCATATGCACGGTACCTTGCGAATGCAGGTACTCGACCGCCGCAAGGATCCCCGATAGGGTCTTCAGAAGGTCCCCCTGAGTCCGCCCTCCTCGGCCCAGGAACTCATCTGAGTCTTCGACGCCCTCGACGAACTCCATGATGTAGTAGGGGTAGTCCCGTCCCGAGTGCGTCGCGACTCCTTGAGCAAAAATTCGGATGAGATTGGGGTGAACCAGGCGGAGAAGGGTGCCGGTTTCCGAGGCGAGGATCTTCGCGAGGATAAGCTCTTTCCCAGGAGAAGGACGCGCAATCTTGAGAGCGCGCTCCGCTCCCAAGTTGCGGTCTGTCACCTTGGCAACGATGCCGCTCCCGCCGACGCCCAGAGGTGAACCTAGGACGTAGTTAAAGGCGATCTTGTCGACAACTGCAGGAATGATCGCGTCGAGCGCAGCGCGTTCCGTCTCCCAGGACTCGGTCAGAGACTTGCTCTTCCGGTAGATACCTTCTAGCCGAGCGAAAAAGTCTCCATGCGAACTGACTTCCGTTGTCGTCATGGCTGCATTTTAGTCGGTGTGCTTCTGGGAGGCACCAAGAAGCGATACACCGCCAGCGCCGTTCTCATGCATGGCTCGCCTCGAATCGCTTCGAAAGACGGCCTCGGTGAAGGGACGAATCAGCCCTTGGTCAACACGACTCGCCCCGAGAACGTCGACGGACAGTCCGTTCCGGTGAAGTCCGCCTCAATCCGCGTCGCCTGAGCATCTCCGACGCTCCCGAACGTGCCCCGGCACCCGCGAGGCGATGTGAACTCGCCGTGCGTGCTGATCTGAGTCGGCGGCGCGTTGCTAGGCGAGAGCGCAGTCGATCCCGTCGTCTCCATGGTCAGCCACGGATGCGACGAGCGGATCGTGGCACGCAACGATTGCATGTTCGTCTGCCCTCCTGCCGGCTACCTGTGTCCGGCATTGGCGTCACACTGCCCTTCCGAGTGGGCGCGTAGAAGGCAACACTTTGAAAGGGACCTGCGGGAAGTCCGAGCTTCTCGTAGTCAGCGCGCATTTCCGGCGTCAGCCTGGCATTCGGCTTGTCCAGCCACAGCAGGTCCTCACCCTTGACGTTGAAGATCAGCGCCTTGGCGTTCGCGGCATCAAGGCCGAGCGCGTTGGAGTGAAAGATGGAATACAGGATGAAGCTGGCATACGACGTCTTCGTAGCGACGCCCGATACGCCGCTGATCGAGGCGTGTGCGCCACGCGAGCCGTCGAGGAACTCCAGGTTGGCGTGAACCGCCTCTCCAGTCCTCGTGAGGCCGATGGCCACGCTGCGCTCCATCCGATCGAAATAGAGCGCGCGACGAAACTCCTCGTCGCGCACGACCTGCACCGCGTCGCCCGGCGTCGGAGGGACGAAGTACTCGGGCTCCACCCGTGTGACCTGCACGTGCGCGGCGTATGAAATGTCGGCCGGCAACGTGCCATCGGCCACGCGAAATGCGTCAGTGTCGAACTGGCTGCCCTCGAATCGCTTCCGGACGATGTCGACGATCCCGTAGAACGTCACTTGATCGCCGTCGCTCAGCGTGGTCTTCGTCACGACAAGATCATCCAGCTGCAAGCGTTCGCCCTCGCGAACACCAACCCAGAATTCGAGCGGCGTCGCATCCTGCGACCCAAGCACCAGGCCCACGACCGACGACGTTGACTCAGACATGGGCTGACTCCCTTGCTAGCCGCGTGGCCAGCCGGCGATGGATTAGGCGCGAGTCACCCATTTGGTGACGAAGATGCTGCTCCAGGGCGCCAATTGGAACTAGGTTCTGGGGCGCTCTGGGATCGCGGGTGCGCGAGGGCACGAGCCGCGGCAGCCAGCCGGTGATGGCGTTGGCGAGGGAAACTGCTTGCTCCAGCCCGCCTGCCTCGGCGACCTCGAGGCGCACGATCCCCGTGAACTCCGATTCGACCCTGAGCGGAGTGGCGAGGCGCACGAACCACGAGTAGCGCCCGAATCGGCCGGTGCTGCGAATCAGGAACACTGGCGAACGGGCGCCGGCTGGTAGGCGCCGAACCACGGCGAGTTGCTCGGCAGGCACGTAGAGCTGGAACAAGCGCTTCACGAAACCAACGACGGGGCTCGCGCTCCGAGCAGTGATGCTCAAGGGCCCATCGGCGATCACGAGAGCCCCTGGCACCGCAAGGCTGGCGGCCAGCGCCTGTTCCGCAACCCGCATCTCGGCGTGCAGCCCACGGATTGGCGCATCAGCGTCGTCGTCGGCAACAGAGACTGGTCGATACTGCAGCCTAGGCCCGAGCGCGAGCGCCGAAGCCGGCAAAACGCCATTGCCAAAGATGAGCACCCGGTCAATACGCGATTCACCGAAGGTCGCTCGATGTTCCCCGGTGTGAACACTGCCCACCGCCGCTGTCCCGATCGCCCCGTGGATGACCCTGTCGGCGCTTGTCATCACGAGTCGGCCTTCGATGCGGCGAACCCCATCGATAAAGATGACTGGGCCGCTCATTCGGCGGGGAGCGGGCACTACCGGTACCCACCTTGAGCCCACCGTCTCGACGGCCACGTCCACATCGACCGCTGCCTCAGGCGGAAGGGCGCTCGCGCCTGGTGTTTCAGCGCCGTAATCCACCGCCCACGGATCCACGCGGACGTCCCAATCGCCCAGTTGCATGGCCGCGAAATATAGCATGTGATATATCTGAAGTCAATAGTCACAGCCATGACAATTGACCTTCCGTGGTGTCTTGATCAATAGTTAGCACGTGCCAGGAAGCGCCACATTTGTTCGCCAGATCCGGGAGACGCTCGGCCTTACACAAGCCGCTCTTGCTGAGAGACTTGGCGTGTCATTCGTGACCGTGAATCGGTGGGAGAACGGGCGCACGGATCCGAGCGACCTCGCCTTGGTGCGCCTGCAGGCCCTTGCAGCGTCGGTCCAGAAGGTCATCCCAGAACGCAACACAGTCCAAACAGATTTCCTTGGGAACGCGCGAGCTGTGCGGCTACTAGTCGAAGCTGAGCGGCTCTCCTACGGGCACTTGGCCAACCCGGCTTTCGCGATCGAGACATCCCTCGTCGACCCCCTTCCGCACCAGCGCATCGCGGTGTACGAGCACATGCTGCCGCAGGAACAGCTCCGCTTCCTTCTTGCCGACGATGCAGGCGCCGGCAAGACGATCATGGCTGGGCTCTACATCCGCGAGATGCTGTCGCGCCGGCTCGTGCGCCGCGTGCTCGTAGTACCGCCTGCCGGGCTGATCGGGAACTGGGCCCGGGAACTCCAGCGTTTCTTCGGCCTCGAGTTCCTCCTGGCACGCAGCAGCGATCTGCGACAAGGCAACCCGTTCACCCGCAACGGATCGGACCTCACGGTCTGCAGTCTCGACACGCTGCGCGGCGAGGCGATGTTCGCCCGGCTCCAGGCGCCAGACGTCGAGCCGTACGACCTCGTCGTGTTTGATGAGGCGCACAAGCTCTCGGCACGACGCGAGCCCGACCTGACGACCGTAAAGACGGACCGCTACAAGCTCGCGGAGGCGTTGGCAGGTATCCAGCACGACGACCCGCGATGGTCGCTTGATTGGGGTGCTCGCCACCTCCTGCTGCTAACTGCCACGCCGCACATGGGGAAGGACTACCCCTACTACGCGCTGTGGCGACTCCTGGAACCCGAGACGCTAGGCGCCTTCGAGGCGTTCGCGGACTACGGTGCCAGCGAGCGGCGGGCGCACTTCGTCCGACGTACGAAGGAGGAGATGGTCGATATCTCCGGTGCGCCCCTATACAGGCCGCGATACTCCACCACCCTCGGATTCGACTTGTCACAGGGAAAGGATTCTGAGCAGGAGCTCTACGACCGCACCACCGCCTACATGCGCGGCTTCTATAACAAGGCCGGCATCCTGAACGCATCGGCGGCACGCCTAGCCCAGAGCGTATTCCAGCGCCGGCTCGCGAGCTCGACCTACGCCGTCGTACGCTCGCTCGAGCGGCGCGGTCAGAGGCTCGATGAACTCATCGCCCAGGTTCGCGAGGGACGCCTGACGGAGCACCAAATCCGCTCAGCGTTGCAGAACATCAGTGATCCATTCGCTGGCACGGCCGACGACGACGCGGACGAAGCGGGACGCGAAGCGCACGAGGAGATCGAAGACCGTCTCTTACGTCTGTTGCTATCGACGTCGCTGCAGGATCTCGAGCTCGAGCGCCGCGAGGTTTCAGCACTGGTGACGCTCGGCCACGGGGTGCTGGCCGCCGCGCAGGATGCCAAGTTCACTGAGTTACGGAGAGTCCTGCTCGACGAGCGCTACCGCGACCAGAAGTTTATCGTCTTCACCGAGCATCGGGACACGCTCGAGTGGCTACGCCAGCAGCTAGAGGCACTCGGGTTCACCGACCGAATAGCGGGTATCCACGGTGGACTCGACTTTCGCCAACGCGAGGCGGAGGTCGAGCGCTTCAGGCTGCCCAGCTCGCAGGATGGCGCCCAATACCTGCTCGCCACCGATGCCGCTGGCGAGGGCATCAACCTGCAGTTCTGCTGGCTGATGGTGAACTACGACATCCCATGGAATCCCGCTCGGCTCGAGCAGCGCATGGGTCGCATTCACCGCTACGGGCAAAAGCATGATGTCTTCATCTTTAATCTGGTCGCAACTAGCACCCGTGAGGGCCAGGTCCTCGCCACGTTACTGCACAAGCTCGAAGACATCCGGTCGGCGATGGGAAGCGACAAAGTCTTCGACGTCATAGGACATGTGCTCGACGGTGTGTCGATGCTCGACTTCATGGCCGAGGCGCTCACGGCCGAGGGCGCTGTGCGTGCGGCGGAGCG
>JBFWPD010000211.1:0-6927 GCA_050250175.1 Vicinamibacterales bacterium | reverse complement strand
GTCAGTCTCCACTTCAGCGGAGGCCTCGGGAGCGGAATCGGCCCCGCCAACTGCATCGGTCGCCGGAACGCCATCGTCCGCCCGCGAAGGGAGGGTTGGCAGATCCTGGTTCGTATAGACCCGACTCTCTTCCTTGATGGCCTTGCGACGCTCCGCCTCTTGGCGCGCGACATCCCCGAGAGCGGACTGACCGAGAAGCGAGGACGCCGTTCCAAGGAGAAAGAGACCAGCGGTAAGGGCGGCCGCAACAACGCGCATGGCTGTGAACCCTTTATCGGCCCGACGACGGCCGGGCCTTATATATGTCCTCCGGCCGCCCGGACGAGCAGGCCCGGGCTACAGGTCCTTTATTGACAGCACGTTGACAGCTCCACTCGACCGGCGAACCAACGTCAGCTCGACCGACGAGCGAATGCCCCGGGGTCCGAAAGCCAGTCCGCGGACCAGGATCCGACCACTGCCCGGGTTCGTGACGCTAGTGCCGTCGGCCTGAGGATCGCCGTCATTCTCTCCTCCATCGTCGCCAACGAGCGCGACGACAAGGTAGTCGCCGTTCGGCCTTGCGTCTCCCTCGAGCGCGCCGAGCGAGCCCCAGGCATAAGGGCGCCAGAGAGGATTGTTCGCAGCCCACGGACGGCCAGGACGGTTCGCGGCCATGGCCACGGCACTGCACCTAGCCGCCTGACCGCAATTCGCCACGTTGGCAATCTCGGTCAGGTCGATTCTGATGCTGCCAGGCAGCTGGCGTGGTCCGGCAGGCAGTCCGTCGGCGAAGGGAGATAGTTCGACCCCCGCGAGTACCCCGTCCCACGAACCCAGCGCTTGCAGGTCGAGGAGTGCCCGGTAGCCGATCGCTCTCGCGGCATGGCGTGCCTCGCTCGCGGCTCGAAAGTTTCCACTGATGACGGCTTCCGTCGAAGTCGTCATGACGAGACCCGCGCCAAGCGCACTGAGCATCAGAAGGGCCAGCAGCGAGAACACGAGCGCAATGCCCTTTTCATCCAGCTTGTTCATCGCGTCGACAAGAGAAGGTTTGCCGGTGAGACAGAGAGGGCAGCCTCCACGTCCGGCAGGAAGCGGCGCGCGTCCTGACCCGTGCCCGGGTGTGCGAACAGATCGCCCGCCGGGCCGCGCAAGGCATCGAGTGCCGCCTCCACGCGGAGCTGGACGGCGACACGGCGCACACGGAGCAAATCCGCGTCGAAGCGCAACGGGTGCCCTGAGTCGGGACACCATGGGCCATCGGTGAGCTGAGCGTCGGTCAACCTCACGAGAGAACCCTCACTCTTCGCCAGCGCAAAGAGCCTTGGGACATGAGCGCCCTCGACGTAGCTGAAGAGACAGTTCTCGCCGGGAAGGTGACTCGGCAGCTGTTCAGTCCCGGGCGGAGGGCGCAGTCCATAGGTTGTTTCCGGACGTTCCGAGGCCCCGGCAACGACTCGCGGCGGCTCCGGATCGCCGAAGAGAGCGAACTCGAGGCCGACCACATGATCGGCAACAGGAACACCAGGCCCGCCAATGCCGGTGCGCCTCACCAGGCGGTCGACCCCGGCGTCCATCTCCGTCAAGAAGGTGTGAACCTGGATCTCTGCAATGACACTGCCGGGAGGATGGGCACGGGCAGACCGGATCCCCGACGCTTCGAGCGTGACCGACAGGCCCGACACGCCCCGAACGCGAAACAGGTCGAAGGCGCCCGTGCCATCGAAGACCGCCACGCTCATTCCGGCGGTCAATCCGCATGCCTCCGAACCGAGAGGACAGCCTGGATCCATCTGCACGACTGCGGTGTTCGATCCGGCCGCCAGCGGTTGCGCGAGGGTCGTCTGAGCGAATGTCGGCGGCACCGCGATGAGCGTGATCGCGTCGCCTCGCGGCGTCGCAGGAGCGGATCCGATCGCGTACGGCAGTACCGCGGCCAGCGCACGGTGCAGGGAGCCGGCTTGCGGTCCGATCGTCGGACCGGCTCCAGCCATTTCGAGGTCGAGGCGGAGAGCAGTCTCTGCCACTCTGAGGCGCTGCTGCAGATCAGCGGCTTCGGTCTGAACGGCGAAGGTGGATTCCGAAGAGGCGACTGCAGAGAAGACAACCGCGGCGACTCCTATCGTCAACGCGCTCGCCACAAGCAGCTCGACGACCGAGAAACCGCGAGGCGACAGATACCGCGGCCTGTCGCTCACGGTACCCTCGCGACCGTGACCAGCCGGACGAGCTCGGCGCTTCTCGAATCGTCGCCTGCACCCTGCGGCCATCGCATCACGACGACCTGGACCACGCGTGCATCAGCGTGGACAGCGGGCAGCGGACGAATCGCCCAGCGACGCACCAGTCGTGCACTCGATGGCGCCTGTCCCGGCGATCCAACCGGGCGTCCTCGCGCATCGAAGAAGTCGTGATAGCCAGCCGCGTTTCGTACAAGCGCATCGTCGGGCGACATCGCTACCCCCGTCCCTCCCACCGCGAGCGCACTGACAACTGTCGCGCTCTGTCCAGAGGCGAGAAACGTGGCCTGGGTCGTCGCGATGGCCGCTTCGTTGGTACGCATGGCCATGACGCCGAGGTGCGCAAGGACACCAAACGCGGTCGCGACGATGACCGTCGCGACAAGTGCCTCGAGGAGGAGCACACCCGACTCATCGCGCGTGGACAGCATGCGGTCGAGGACTGCAAAGCGCGCGCCTCGCAGCCGTGCGAGCGATCGACGGCGAAACACTCAGAAACCGGAGAATGCACCGGGAGAGTCCCGGCGAATCGCGCGGATACTGCGATCTTCAGCCGCCGAGGGGCAGCGTTATCTGCAGGCTTGCGCCGCCGAGCGGCGAGGTTCCGACGTCCACACGGCCGTTGTGAAAGACGATGACCTTCTGGACCAGTGCGAGTCCGAGACCGGTGCCGTCTCCCTTGGAGGTGAAGAAGGGCTGGAAGATCCGATCGCGAGCCGATGGGTCGATGCCGGGGCCGCTGTCGTGAACGGACACTCGAGTCTGGCGCGCATGCGGATCGACAGACGACTCGATGACGACGACAGGAGCGATCGACGCGCCCGCGCAGGCCTGGACGGCATTGCGCAACAGGTTGCTGAACGCCTGGCGCAAGAGCACCTCGTCGCCGTCGATCACCCCGAACTCGCCCTTCAGCGTCACGTCGCCGCCAAGGGCACGGGCATCCGCACGCAGTTCGTCCGCTACGCGCTCGCACGTGGCCTTGAGATGGACCGTCGTGAGCGTCAATTCGGCAGGCCGGGCGAAGTTCAGGAAGTTGGTCACAATCTGATTGAGCGATTCCGTCTCGGCCCGGATCGCTTCCACGTACTCACGATACGTGGACGGCAGCGCGTCGAGGTCGAAGAGCCGGCCGTACCCGTGTATGGTCGCCAGGCCATTCCGGAACTCGTGCGCGATGCCCGCCGTCAGCTCCCCCACGGCCGCCAAGCTTTCCTTCAGACGCAGCTGCTCTTCGAGCTTATTGACGCTGCTGAGATCGCTGAAGAGACAGATGACACCCTGCCGGGCGCCCTGCGGATCGAAGTACGGCGAGACCGTCACACCGACGTGCGAGAGGTCGTGCCGCCGCTCAGGAATCCTCACGGTGCGACGAAAGACCGGGAGCGCCGTCGCAATACAGCCGCCGATGATGTCCGAGATGGCAGGTTCGTTGATGACGATGCGATAGTCGTCGAGCGGTGCGTTGTCGGCAACACCGAGCATGCGGCGTGCCGCAGGATTCAGGATGCGGACCTCTCCGCCAAGTCCGACGACGATCAGGCCTGCGGTGAGACTCGAGATGATCTCGCCGGCCAGTCGCTCGGACGCCTCGGCGCGTGCAGCGGTGGCACGCTCCTGCGCCTTGAGCGTGGTGACGGCTTGTTCGAGCGCCGCCGACAGGAGAGCGGTCTCGCCTCCTTCGCGTCTCCTGCGCCGGCCATCGCCCGCAGCGGTCAGGAAGCGAAGCGCGGCAAACATCAGCGTCGCCGCAACCGCGCCGACGATGGCCGTCAGGCCGAGCAGCGCGACAATCTCGGGGCTCATCGGTAGAGAAACTGCTGCATATACCAGTCGAGCACCGATGGCCCGACAGATGCGGCAAGACCAGCCCCAATCGCGAGAAATGTCCCGAACGGCAGGGCGTACTTCATACCCTCGCCCTTCCAGGCGATGATGCCGAGGCCGATGATGGAGCCCGCAAGCGACGCCATCATCAGCGTCATCACCGTCAGCCGCCATCCGAGGAAGGCGCCGATCATCGCAAGCATCTTGACGTCGCCCATCCCCAGGCCTTCCTCATGACGGAGACGGTAGTACGCTTCGGCAATCAGGTAGAGCGACCCGCCTCCGGCAAGAATGCCGAGCAGAGACGACGACCATCCCGGGTCGGTGAAGAAGCTGAACCCGAAGCCGGCGGCGATCCCGGGAAGGGTGATGGCATTCGGCAGCAGATGATGCTCGAGGTCGATCGCGAACAGCACGATCAGCGCGCAGCCGAACAGCACGCGGGAGACGAGCAGCAGCCCCGGTCCGTAGTACCACCACGCACCGGCAAAGAGCAGCGCCGTGACGAGCTCCACGATCGGGTATTGAACGCCGATGGCCGCGCCGCAGGTCCGACAGCGTCCCCGCAGGGCGACGTAGCCGAGGATGGGAACATTCTCGAACCACGACAGCTGACGGCGGCAATGGGGACACGCCGATGCCGGCCAGACAACTGATCGGTTTCGCGGCAGGCGGTAGATGCAGACGTTGAGGAAGCTGCCGACGACAGCGCCGACAAGGAATGCGAGCAGGACGTCAGGTGTCATGAGACAGCACCGGCGCGCTTCGGTTCGGACGGCAACGGCGCAAGAGGCGATGACGCTGACAACGCGACCCGTCCGCCCGACACAAGCTCGTACGGAATGCCGGATGGGTCCACGGGAATCCGGGCGAGCCGGCGACGTGCAACGAGTCCTTCCCACGTGAGCAGGACCGGACCCTCCGCCGCACGAATGCGATCGATCTCGGCCTGAAGCGCGTCGATATCGTCCATCGCCTGCAGCTGCAGCAGCCGGCGTTCGGCATCGCGGCGCAGCCAGTCGTTGTCCGCCGACTGCCTGATCGCCTCCCACATCAGGCGTGAGGTCGCCCGATCGCCGCCTTCGGCCAGTGTCACCGCCGCGAGCGACTCGAGCCACCAGGGCGCGCCGGGCAGTGCACTGCCCCTGCGAAACCACTCAGCGGCTGTCTGGTAGTCCTGCTTCCACCAGTAGTGCACGAACCCGATGTCCTGCATGTACGCCCACCGGTCGGGCTGTGCGAGGAGCCCCTTTTCGAGAAGAGCAATCGCGAGATCGGGGCGGCCCGCACCCGAAGGAAACGGCTCGGCGAGAAAGATCGATCCAAAGCGGTACGCGACCTCGAAGTCCGGATCCAGCGTCGTCGTCAGATCGAGCAGCGGATAGAGCTCCGCGTAGTCGGTCGGCATTGGCTCGCCGCGCTGGAGGGTGCCGGCCGGATCCGCCAGCCTGCGCCGGATTCCGCCGAAGTACTGAATCGCGCGAATCCAGTAGAGATCGGCGGCAAGCATGTCGTAGCCGACCGCCATTCTCTTGACGAGAGGGCCCGACCTCACATAGAGCGCGGTGTCGGCGACAGGCAGAACTTCGAAGCGCTGCTCTCGAAGGCTCTGAATCCAGCCGGCGGCCCCGACGAGCACCGAAGCAGCGGCGGTCGCAGCCAACGTCTGCAGCCACACGGCAGCCGTCATTTGAAGTCCCGCTTCGAGAAGATGACGGCCGATCCGACGAGCAGCGCCGCGATGTAGAGGACCGCGTACAGCACCGCCAGTCCAACGTGACCGGCAGGAATGGCGAGGCCATGCACGACGGCGCCCCGCACGTCGAACTGCGCCAGGTTCGGCAGGATCCAGTAGAGGACGCGGGCGGCAGCGGTTGCCGCAGGGGCATCGACGACCTGATCGAAGTTCTGAAGGTCTGGGCTCAAACGTCCTGCGACGAAGGTGCCGAACGTGAACGCCGCCGAAAGGATCGGAGTCGAGAACGTGGAGAAGAAGAGCGCAATGGCAGTCACGATCGCCAGCTCGACGAACGTGAGGCCGACGGCAACGAGCAGAGCCGGATCCACCGCGGGCGCCTCCCAGGCCGAGCGGACGGCGGGATCGGTCATCCAGTTCATGTAGGCGAGCACTGCGTAGAGCGCGACAGTCATCACCGCCAGGTTGACGGCCAGGGTCAGGACGAGTCCCGCGTACTTTCCAAGCACGACATGGTGACGATCGATCGGCTTCGAGAGAAGGCTGTAGATGCTCCGGCGCTCGACTTCCTTGGAGACGAGCTGGATGCCGATGAAGACCGCGATGAAGAGTCCGAACACCGACGTCGCAGCAAGGCCCAGATCCTTGATGATCCGCACGTCCTGTCCGGCCGTCAGCTGTCCTATCAGATACGAGGCCGCCATCAGGAGCACGGCGAACAGGACGAGGTTGTAGAGCACCTTGTCGCGAACCGACTCGCGAAACACGTTGATCGCGATCCAGAGCGTCGGGCTCACGACGCACGCTCCGACGGACGATCCGCGCGCAAACCGCGTTCATCGTCGACGGCACCGGGCGAGGTGACCTGGCGGACGAAAAAGTCCTCGAGCGTTTCCCGTATCGGGTTCAGCGAGACGACAGTGCCGCCGTGCGCTGCGATCTCTGCCAGAAGCCGGTCTGGGGAAACGTCGAGCGGGAGCTCGACGCTGAAGCGTTCGTCCCCGATCCTGGTGAACCGGCGGGCACGACCCTCGAGAGATGCCGCCAATGCGCCATCCACGCCGGCGACTACGAGATCCCAGCCTCGCGGTTCGAATGCCACGATGTCGGTCAGTCGTCCGGCAGCCGCCAGCCTGCCCTTCGCGAGAACAGCCACGCGGCTGCACAGCGCTTCGGCGTCAG
>JBFWPD010000210.1:0-6959 GCA_050250175.1 Vicinamibacterales bacterium | reverse complement strand
AAAGCGTATCTGCGAGAAGTAGAAGTACCAGGGCTGGACGTGCGCCGGATCAAGATATGAGGTGAACCTGGTCACGACGTGTGCGCCCAGCATCATCTCCCAGAGAAAAGCGCCGTACTCCAGGTAGGCCCACACGAACCAGGGCAGGATCAGCGCCGTCGCGAGACACGCCACTCCAAGCCACGTCTTCCAGCTCGCGATCAGCCGCCGTCTCCACGCAGGAGCCGCGATCGACGCGAGGAACAGCACAGCGGGAAGAAAAAGCGCCGCCACGAACTTCGTCATGAAGCCGAGCACGAAGTACAGGCCGACGGCCACGGCGTGCCACGGCGAACCTCCGGGCGCCTGTGTCCCGGCCTGACTCGGCCGTCCCGGACCTGCCCAGCGCATGAAGTGGTAGGTCCCGCCGCAATAGCAGAGAAAGAGCGCGGCCTCCATGTTGTTGCTGCGGAGGCCGTGATAGAAGAGCAGCGGTCCGTGCACGAAGAGCATCAGCACGGCCACGACACCGGCGATCGGATTGAGCAGCCGGCTGCCGATCAGGAAGACGTAGCCGAACGCCGTCGCACCAAAGAGCGCGTCCCAGAAACGCAGGCCGAACTGATCATGCGGCAGCAGGCCGAGCTGCATTGGAAGAGCGACGATCCAGAACTTGAGCGGGGGCTTCTCGACGAAGGCCCAGTCCTCGTTCGGAATGCTCTTCGGCTCGAGCCAATCCCCCGTCTCGAGCATTCGATCGACCGCGAACGAATAGATGGCTTCGTCGTCGAGAACGTCGCCTCGTCCGAGGCCGACGAACAGCGGGAGGCAGAACAGCGCGAGCACGAGAGCCAGCCAGAGCCGGCTCACGCTCATGCCTTGATGCAAGTGACGAGCGAAAAGATGCGCGGAATACTGATTCGTTCGATTGAGACGGGGTCGAGCCCTGACTGGACCAGGAAGGCCGGCAGGTCGACGTCCGCCTTGAAACCAACGTGCACGGTGAGCGGCGAGATGGCGCGCTCCACCGCGGCAACGACGGGGTTCGGGCTCCTGAAGTGATTCAGGAAAATGAAGCGTCCGCCTGGACGCGTCACGCGCTGCATCTCACGCGCGACCGCAACGGGATCGGGAACCACGCTGATGACGTACGGCGCATAGACGACGTCGAACACGTCGTCGGCGAAGCGCAGCTTCGTGGCGTCCATTTCGTACAGACGTACGTTGGTGACGCCCTTCCTGCCGAGCCGGTCCTGCGCACGCATCAGCATCTGTGCCGAGAGGTCGATGCCGGTGACGTTGCAGTGAGACGGGTACATGCAGGCATTGATGCCGGTGCCGACGCCTACCTCGAGCACGCGATCGCCGGGACTGATGTGGAGCTTGTGAATGGCGAGCATGCGGCCGGGATGAAGCAGGATGCCGAACGTGAGGTCGTATACCGATGAGATCTTCTGGTAGACCTCGTGAACGAAGTCGGTCTCGTAGGCCGTCACGGACAGTGCCCGCGTGGCGATGTCTCCACCGATTAGCTCTTCGTGAGGCAACGGTGGCCGCGGCTGGAATAAAGACATCAAAATGCCTCGTAAGACTGTCGTGTCAGCAACTTAGGGGAAGTATCCTGCTGAAAGGGACAGGTCGGAGCGAATATACATCCGGACGTCAGCGAAGTCCATCGATGACCGCGAGCGCGGCATCAACGTTGCCTGAAGCCGTCGAGATCTGCACACCCTGAACGGCCCCCCGCAGGGTTCCCGCGATCTGCCGGGCGATGGTCACGCCTTCCGCCATCGCCGCAGCCCCGCCATCGGCGCGGCGCATCCTGTCCAGGAGGGGCTCGGGCACCCTCACGCCGGGGACTTCGTTGGCCAGGAACTCGGCGTTCCGCGCACTCTCGAAGGGATGGATCCCGACCACGACGGGCAGCCGGGCGCCCTCGATACGTTTCAGGAATCGCTCGAACTCCGAGACGTCGAAAACCGGCCTCGTGAGAACGAACTCCGCGCCAGCCTCGACCTTGTAGTGAAAACGCCGGAGCTCCTCGTCGAGATTCGAGGCAGACGGGTTGACCGAGACACCGATATGGAAGCCCGTTGAAGCGCCAATCGCCTGGCCGCCGACGTCCGAGCCGTGATTCAGGCGCGTGACGACGTTGGTGAGCCCGATCGAGTCCACGTCGAACACCGCCGTCGCATCGGGATAGTCGCCGACTCGGCCCGGATCGCCCGTGATGAGCAGGACGTTGCGCAGTCCCATCGCGTGCGCGCCGAGTAGGTCCGACTGAATGCCGAGCAGGTTGCGATCGCGACACGAATAGTGCAGGAGCGTCTCGATACCTGCCTGCTGCTCGACGAGGACCGCCAGCGACAAGGCACTCAAACGCGCGCCCGCGCGCTGGCCGTCCGGCACGTTCACGACGTCAACGCCGTAGCGCTTCAGCTCGCGAGCCCTCTGAATCACCGGCTCGGCTTCGAACCCTCGCGGCGGGAGCAGTTCGACGCCGACGACGAATTCGCCGCGCGCCAGCTGGGCCGCCAGACGTGATTTCCGTTCACGAGGCACTGGAGGCGCCGAAACAGCCGACGGCAGCGGCGCAACGCGCGGACCCGATGCGACCGCCGGCTTGGTGGCGACAGCACCGACCGAGCGCACGGCCGCCTTGATCTGCCTGATGTGCTCGGGCGTCGTTCCGCAGCAGCCGCCAACGACCCGCACGTTGTGAAGGATGAAACGGCGTGCGTACGACGCCATGTACTCGGGCGAGCACAGATAGAGGTTCCGGCCCTCGACGTCGCGCGGCTTGCCTGCGTTCGGCTGAGCCGACAGGCGGAGGCGGGTGACCGCCTCCATGCGCTCGATCGTCTCGAGCATGGGCGCCGGCCCGACCGCGCAGTTGACGCCAATCACTGTCGCCCCGCGCCGTTCGAGCTCCGGCGCGAATCGCTCCGGCGGGGTGCCATCGAGCGAGTTGCCGTCCTCTTCGGTTGTCATCTGCGCGATGATCGCGAGGTCCGAGACGGAACGGACGGCTTCAATGGCCGCGCCGATCTCGTTCAGGTCGCGAAAGGTCTCGAGAACGAAGAGGTCGACGCCACCTTCGAGCAGGGCCTGCGCCTGTTCGCGGAAGTGATCGCGGGCTTCGTCGACGCTCGTCTTGCCCCAGGGCTCGATGCGAATGCCAAGCGGCCCGATGGATCCGGCCACGTAGGCCTGGTCGCCCGCGGCACGGCGCGCGATCCGCACGCCTTCGATGTTGATGGCTTTCAGGGAGTCGGCAAGGCCGAACGACCCCAGCTTGATTCGGTTGGCGCCGAACGTGTTGGTCTCGAGGATGTCGGCACCCGCGCTCACGTACTCCCGGTGCACATCCTCGACCAGGCCAGCCTGCGTGAGGTTCAGCGCGTCGAAGCTCTTGTTGATGAAGACGCCCTTGGCATAGAGCATCGTCCCCATCGCCCCGTCGCAGACCAGCACGCGTTCCGCTAACGCGTCTATGAACTTGGTCATCTGATCATCTCGTCATTCGATCAATCGATGGCATTGCACTCGTATGCCCCCTCCAATGACCAGATGACGAGATGACCAGATTATCAGATTCAAGTATCGAGTCTCTCGCAGTGCAGCGTCTCCACGTCGATCAGGATGTACGAGCGATTGACCAGATCGAGGCCGATGGAGCGGACGCCCTGCCGGATCGACTCGGTGAACTCGTGGTGATGTCCGAACAGGTGCAGCCGCGGACGCATCGCCGCGAGGGCTTCGCTGATGACGGTCTTGCCCGCGTCGAGACGACGCCCGCCCGGGTGAAAGGGCCGCGGCGCTTCGTGAGTCATGAAGATGTCGATGTCCGTCAAGCGCTTGCAGGCGAGGACCTCCTCACGAACGAAGTGCCGCCGCTTGTCGTCTCGACTCTTGCCGAGCTTGAGCACCCCCGCCCCGACCCGCTGCCCGCGGGACGGCGGCAAGGCAGACGGTGCCGTGTGATACCAGGTCGGCGCATAGGTGCCGCCCAGGGCGGCTATGCGAAGCGTCCCGACCTGGTGCGGTCCGCCATTCTCGAGGAAGTGCAGCGTGGGCGACGGAGGAACGCCAGCGATCGCTCGAGCGATGATGTCGAAGTCCTCGTTGTTCCCCTTGATCCAGTACAACGGCCGAGGCGGAGAGAAATACTCGCCGTCGTTCGATGCGACGTCGCCGACCTGCAACCAGTACGGCACGTCGGGGTGCCGCAGCATGATGTCGGTCGCGATATCGAACGCGCCGTGAATATCACCCAGCGCGCCGATCACCATTGGGCGGGAAAGGCGGGAGGGGCTGGAAGGGCGGGAGGGAGAGCAACGCGGAAAGCCGCCATCCCGGCCATCCAGCCTTTCCCGCGCATTCCGCCTACGACGAGAGGCTGCCGGCCGTCGTGTTTACACCGGCCGGGACCAGCAGATCCGTCTTGTCCCAGACGAAGTCGTCCTTGCTGTACACGGCGAGCTCGTAATCCTTGCCCATGAAGATCGCACCAACCGGGCAGGCTTCCTCGCAGTAACCGCAGAAGATGCAGCGGGTCTTGTGGATCTGGTACACGGACGCATACCTGGGACCTGCCTGCACCGTGCCGTCATTCTCGGCCGCTTCGAGATAGATCGCGTCCGCGGGACACGCCACCGAGCACAGTCCGCACGCGACGCACTTCTCGAGTCCGTTCTCGTCCCGCATGAGCACCTGTTTCCCGCGATACTTCGGGAACATGGGCACCTTCTCGTCGGGATAGTTGACGGTGATCGGCTTCCTGAACAGGTGGCGGAGAGTGGTTGCGAAGCCGATGAGGAGCGGTCGAATCACAGCCATTGCCCACAAGTGTAACCGCCCGATAAGATCATGTAAATCGTGCCGGCACCGCAGTTCCTGTCCGCCGAGCCATTTCTGCTGACGACACTCGTCGTCAAGCTGGCCGTGATGGCCGCCTTGGCGACGATGCTCGTGCGCTACCGGCGATTCCGCCACATCCTGATCTTCGAGCGGCGCGCGTGGCCCGATCGGCTCGTGTTCACGCTGGCCCTCGGTCTGCCGCTCACCGCAGGCGTCGCGGCGCGGCTCCTTCTCGACTATCGCGCCGCCGATCTGACGCTCGAGGGCGCGTTCCTGGCGGGACTGATCGCCGGGCCCTATGCCGGCGCCCTGGTCGGAGGCATGGCCGCCATCCCCGCGATCTTCGGCGGCGAGTTCAGCGCGCTGCCCTTTGCGGTCGGGTGTGGATTCGCCGGCGGCGGCCTGCGCGAGCTCTGTCCGAAGGAATCGATCTGGCACTTCTCCCCGTTCGTATTCACGAGCCTGCCGCGCCGGGCCTGGCACATGGTGCGGTCGTTCCAGGTGGACTGGCAGGTCGTCCTGCTCACGGCACTCGTGGCCCTCGAGCTGCTGAGACAGGCGATCGGCGCGCGCTGGGGCGGACGGTTTCTTTTCTATCTGCCTTTCGGCGCCGATTGGGGCCTGAACTTCTTCGTGGTCCTGCTGGCCACCGTGCTGTGCGTGGCAACGCCCATCAAGATCTGGAACAGCGCGCGGATCGAGCACAGGCTGGAGGAACAGGAGAAGCTGCTGCTCGCCGCGAAGATCGAGGCGCTGGCCAGCCAGATCAATCCACACTTCCTCTTCAACACCCTGGCGTCGATCTCGTCCCTCATCAGGACCAAGCCCGAGACGGCCAGGATGCTGATCATCAGGCTGTCCGGACTCCTCCGCCGGCTCATGCGCAGCACCGATCACTTCGTCACCCTCCGCGAGGAGCTCGAATCGATCGACGAGTATCTGGACATCGAGGTCGTCCGATTCGGTCCGTCTCTCAAGGTGCGCAAGAACATCAGCCCCGATACGCTCGACATCGTCGTGCCCAGCATGATTCTCCAGCCGCTCGTCGAGAACTCCATCAAGCACGGCCTCTCCCGCAAGACGGGCGAGGGTTGCATCACGATCACCGCATCACGGCTCGAGGGCCGGGCCGTGATCGAGGTGCGCGACGATGGGATGGGGATGAGCGAGGAGCGTCTGGGCCATGCCCTCGGCGGCGGCATCGGCCTCGCCAACGTGGACGAGCGCCTGCGGACCATCTACGGCGCGAGCTATCAGCTCCGGCTGACCAGCGTGCCCGGCCGAGGCACCTGCGCGCGCGTCGAAATCCCTGAGTTGATGGCCGCCGAACGCGCGTCGGCCTGAGACGCCTGCTGCCATGGAACTTCAAGCCGTCCTCGTGGACGACGAAGGGCTCGCCAGGGACGAGCTCATCTATCTGCTGGCGCAGATTGGCAGCATCGAGGTCGTTGGCCAGGCTGGGAACGGCGTCGAGGCGCTCGCCACAATCAACCAGCTGCGGCCCGATCTGGTGTTTCTCGACGTCCAGATGCCTGGCCTGACCGGTTTCGAGGTGGCCCGGCGGCTTCTCGCAGCCGGCAGCGGACCCGAGATCATCTTCGTGACGGCCTACGACCAGCACGCCATCGAAGCCTTCGAGGTCAACGCGGTAGACTATTTGCTGAAACCTGTCGATCCCGCCCGCCTCGACGCCGCCATTCAGCGCGCACGCCGGCGCATCGGTGCCGAGAGGCGCGAGGAGGAGCCGGCCGCGCACGACGTGGCGGAAGGCGCGGGCGCGGCGGTTTCAGGGGTCAGCCGCGATCAGCTCGAGAAGATCGTGGAGCTGGTGGCCGCGCGGCAGACGCGGCGCGACCGACTGGCTATCAAGGTCGGGGAGCGGTTCCTCCTCGTCCAGGCAGATGAGATCGTCTATGCGTCGCTCGCCGATGAAAACCTCACCGTGGCAACCAGTCAGTACGTGGGCCTCTCGAACTACCGGACCCTCGACGAGCTGCAGGCACGCCTCGACCCGGGGGTGTTCTGGCGGGTCCACCGCTCGCACCTCGTGAACATCAACAAGATCAAGGAGATCGTGCCTTGGTTCAGCCGGAACTACATCCTGAGGATGAAAGACGAGA
>JBFWPD010000209.1:0-6974 GCA_050250175.1 Vicinamibacterales bacterium | reverse complement strand
GGCCCCACAAGGGCCCGCTCTTTTCGTTTAGGATGGGCCCACCGGCCCCTCGTGACCATCAAGGCTTCCAGCGGACGTCAGGTCGACAGGCTCATCGCGGACCTGAAATCAGATCGCGCAGTCGTGCGCGACGCCGCCGTCGCCAGGCTTGCCGTGATCGGAACCAGAGCGGTCGAACGGCTGGCACGCCTCGCGCTCGATTCGACGGCGCCGTCGGCCGCACGGGTCTCCGCGGTGCGCGCTCTCGAAGGGATCGAAGATCCGCGCAAGCTCGAGACAGGGTCGATCCTGGTCAACGAGGGAGACGTGACGGTCGCGATCGCTGCGGTGGCACTGCTGCGTCCGGCACTGACGGGCCCTCACGGCGTAGGTCTGGTCGATTGCCTGACGACTGTCGCGCTCGATCGCGCAAGGTCCGAACAATTGAGAGAGGCCGCGATTCGCGCGCTTGCTGATCTCGAACCACGGACGATCGCCCCGCTGCTCACTGCCCTGGCGTCTGACGAGAACGACCTGGTTCGCTCGACCGCAGCTCGGCTCGAGTCTGGCGATCGGCGAGAGCCGGAGAGCGCCCCGACCGTGGTCGCAGCCGCAGCGCACGGGACGCTGAGTGACGATGCCGACGTTCTAAGGAAGGCGATCCTGGACGGCGGTGAAACGACACCCCTTGCGGACCTGCGAGCGCTCGTGGATGTGATTCGCGAGCGCGAAGCGTCGAGCGCTGCATCGAGCCGGCGCGCCTGGACGCAGGCCCGCGGGACGGTTCATGCGACGCTCGCCAGGCGGAACAGCCGGCTCGCTGTATTCGACCTGCGCGACACGCTGACGGCAGCGGACGCACCGCTGCCGGTCGACTTCATTGCTGCACTGGTCGCAATCGGCGATGCGTCGTGCCTCGAGCCCATTGCTGCGGCGATCGAGCGATCACTCGTGCCTCGCGTCAAGGACGCCTTGTGGACACGCCACCTGACGGAAGCGTTTCAGGTGATCAGAAGCCGTGAACGTGTCACCGTCCGCCACGGGGTGATGAAGCGGATTGAGAAGCGCTGGCCGGCGGCCTTCGAGCAGGTACGCGGCCGGTAATCGTCTCAGTAGGCCTTCGCGAACCACGCCGACGCCGTGGCGGGCTTCCCGCAGCGCACGCAACCTCCCGCAGGCGCGCTTCCTCCGATTGGCAGGTTCCGGATCGTGGCCTGCGTGTCCGTCTTGATTTGCGCCTCGCAGTCCGCCTCGCCACACCACGGTGAGATCACGAACCCGGGCCGGCCCTCGAGAGCCTGTTTGAACGTGTCGTAGTCGCCAGCTTCCTGCGTGTGCTCCGTCCTGAAGGCAAGCGCACGTTCGAGCAGTGTGCGCTGCACATCCGCAAGCAGCTCGCCGAGACGCTGCGTGAGACCATCCGTCGGGATTGCCAGTTTCTCGCGGGTATCCCTCCGCGCGATCATGACCTGGGATTTCTCGATGTCCTTGGGACCGATCTCGAGCCTCAGCGGCACGCCGCGCAGCTCCCACTCGGAGAACTTCCAACCGGGCCGCTCGTCGCGTTCGTCAACGGTCACGCGTATGCCTGCGGCCTGGATGGCGTCGCGGAGCTCGAGCGCCCGCGGTAGAACCGCCTCGCGCCAGTTGTCGCGGCCAATGGGCACGATCACGACCTGATAGGGCGCGACGGCCGGAGGCAGCACGAGGCCGCTGTCGTCGCCGTGCGTCATGATGACACCGCCGACGAGACGGGTGGAGACGCCCCATGACGTGCCCCAGACGTGCTGTACCGACTTGTCGCGCGCCTGGAACGTGATGTCGAAGGCCTTGGCGAAATTCTGGCCGAGGTTGTGCGACGTGCCCGCCTGCAGCGCTCTGCCGTCGCCCATCAGCGCCTCGATCGAATATGTCCTCAGCGCGCCCGCGAACTTCTCGCTGTCCGTCTTGATGCCCTTGACGACCGGCATCGCAAGCACGCGCTCGGCCACACTCGCGTAGAGGTCGAGGATCATGAGCGTTTCGGCTTCCGCCTCCTCGTAGGTCTCGTGCGCGGTGTGCCCCTCCTGCCAGAGGAACTCCGTCGTTCGAAGGAATGGACGTGTCACCTTCTCCCAGCGCACCACGTTCGCCCACTGATTGATCAGAATGGGCAGGTCGCGCCACGACTGAATCCACTTCGCGTACATCGTCCCGAAGATGGCTTCTGACGTCGGGCGGACAACCAGCTTTTCCTCGAGCTCTTCTCCGCCGCCGTGAGTCACGTAGGCGACCTGCGGCGCGAAGCCTTCGACGTGTTCCGCCTCCTTCGTCAGCAGGCTCTCGGGAATGAACAGCGGAAAATAGCCGTTCACATGCCCCGTGCGCTTGAACTCGCGATCGAACGCCTGCTGGATCAGCTCCCAGATGGCATAGCCATACGGACGAATGACCATGCAGCCCTTGACCGGCGAGTAGTCCGCGAGCTCCGCGCGGCGGACGACATCGAGATACCAGCGGGAAAAGTCCTGGGACCGGGGCGTGATCTCCGTGACGAACGCGTCGCTATCCTGCTTCTTGGCCATGAGTCGAGACCCTGTCGACGAGGTGGACCTTCCAGTGTAGATCGTCGCGCTTCGGAAAGTCGGCGCGGTAGTGCCCCCCGCGGCTCTCTTCGCGCCTGAGCGCCGCGCGTGCGACGAGCCAGCCGACGGTCGCGAGATTGAAACGGCGCCAGGTGTCCGCGTCGTCCGGAGCCTCGAGCGTCGCGGCCTTTGCCGCGTGCAGTTCGGCACCGAGCAGTTCCGTGGCGCTCTGGAGACGCTCGCGTGACCGCAACAGGCCCGCCGAGCGCCACATCACGTCGGGCACATCAACCGTCGTGACCCAGGGGTCGTGGTCGGCCAACGGCGGGGGCACAGGAGCCATCCGGCGATGGGCACCGGGAGTCCGCGCCGCCGGCGGCTGCTGCATGGCGATTGCGGCGCGTGCGCCGAACACGAGCCCTTCGAGCAGCGAGTTGCTGGCGAGCCGATTGGCCCCATGTACGCCCGTACACGCTGTCTCTCCAGCCGCAAACAACCCAGGCATGGAGGTCCGGCCCCATTCGTCGGTGTCAACGCCGCCCATCATGTAGTGCGCCGCCGGACCGACAGGGATGCGATCGACCGCGAGCTCGAGTCCGGCCTGACGGCACATGGCGGCAATCGTCGGGAACCTGGCCTCGACTGCCTGCCGATCGAGATGCGCGAGCGTCAGGAACACCGGACGTCCGGTCGCTTCGCTTTCGCTGACGATTGCGCGCGCCGCGACGTCGCGTGGCGCGAGATCTCCGAGCGGATGGTAGCGCTGCATGAAGGCTTCGCCCGCGGCGTTCACCAGGCGTGCCCCTTCCCCGCGCAGCGCCTCGGAGAGCAGAAACCTCGGTGCGCCGGGATAGTTGAGCGCAGTCGGATGAAACTGCACGAACTCCAGGTCCGAGACGTCTGCACCCGCGTGATATGCGAGCGCGACGCCGTCGCCGGTGGCGACCGCCGGATTCGTCGTCTCGCGGAACACGCGCCCTGCCCCGCCGGTCGCAAGGAGTGTGGCGCGTGCACGCACTTCCGACGGCCGGCCGTCGCGATCGACGAACCGGGCACCGCGAACCATGCCGTCGCTCACCAGCAGACTCGTGACGAGCGCGTGGTCAACGGTCTCGACGGGCTTCGAGACGACGCGCGCCCACATCGCGCGGGCGATCTCCCGTCCGGTCGCATCTCCCGCATGAAGCACCCGTCGAGTGCTGTGCGCAGCCTCGAGTCCAAGTGCCAGATCCCCAGAGGCGTCGGCGTCGAAGCGGACGCCCCACGACACGAGCTCACGCACGTAGCGCGGCCCCTCGTTGACGAGAACCGATACGGCTGCCTCGTCACAGAGTCCGTCACCTGCGCGAAGCGTGTCGGCACCGTGAAGCTCCGCGCTGTCGTCGGATCCCATGGCGGCGGCGATGCCTCCCTGGGCATAGCCGGTATTGCTCTCGGTGGGGGCCGCCTTGGTCAGGACGAGCACACGGCTGGTTTCTGCCAGCGACAACGCGGCCCGCAGGCCGGCGATGCCGCCGCCAATGATGAGGAAGTCGAAGTCCGTGTCCACGCGGGGCCGGTGATATCCTAGCATTCGCTTCAGCGCGACCCTCAGCGCTCCCTCGTCATGGATCCTGTTCGCCTCGACGTCAACACGCCATCACGCCGCTACACCATGACGATCGGGTACGGCGTGCTCGATCAGCTGCCGGCCCTCCTCGATGAGGCCAGGACGCCGGCGCGCCGCTTCGTGGTCTCGAGTCCGACGGTGTGGCGGCTGCACGGCGCGCGTCTTGCCGCTGCCGGATTCGAGCCGCCGATCCTCGTTCCCGACGGCGAGCGCTTCAAGCAGGTGCAGACAGTCTCGCGTGTCTACGAGGCGCTCATCCGTGCGCATGCCGATCGCGCATCGACGCTCGTCACCTTCGGCGGCGGCGTGATCGGCGACATGGCGGGCTTCGCCGCCGCAACCTATCTCCGCGGCATCGCCCTGGTGCACATCCCCACCACGCTGCTCGCACAGGTGGATAGCGCCATCGGCGGCAAGGTCGGCGTCAATCACGCACTCGGAAAGAACCTCATCGGCGCCTTCCATCAGCCGCACGCGGTCGTCGTCGATCCGTCCGTGCTCTCGACGCTCCGGCGGCGCGAGTTCCGCGCCGGCCTCTACGAAGTCGTCAAGTACGGCATGACGTCGAGCCCGGAGCTCTTCGACCGCATCGGCAAGCAGCGCACCGCGATTTTTGGACGCAAGGCCGAGGCCCTCACGCCTCTCATCGGCGAGTCGTGCCGCATCAAGGCCGACGTCGTCGCGGCCGACGAGCGTGAGTCAGGGCTTCGCAGAATCCTGAACTTCGGTCATACAGCAGGACATGCGCTCGAGGCGGTAACGCGCTATCGCCGCTTCCGGCACGGTGAGGCAGTGGCGTGGGGAATGCTCGTCGCGGCCGCCCTCGCGGTTCAGCGAAATGCGCTCGCCGAGCAGGACCGGAAGGCGCTGGCTGACCTCATCGCCAAGCTCGGTCCACTACCGCCCGTTGGCGACGTCTCAACGAGCGAGATCATCGAGGTCGTTCGCCGCGACAAGAAAGTGGTCGCGGGCCGTCTTCACTTCGTGTTGCCCACAGCCATCGGGGCGACAGCGATCGTGGACGATGTGAGCGAAGAGGAGCTGACGTCCGCGCTCGCGGAGGTCGGCTTCAGGACGTCACCAGACCGTAATCCTTCAGCTTCGTCGTCAGAGCTTTTGGGCTGATCTGCAGGAGGTTCGCGGCTTCCATCTGGTCGCCGCCCGCTTCCTTCATCGCCCTCAGGATCTTCTTCCGCTCGACGTCGGCGAGCACGCGCTGTGAAGCTTCAGCGAGCGTGCCCGAGAGGTCGATCTGCTCCCACGGGTCGCTCGGCGCCGCGACGGGACCAGAGACGGTCCTGAGACTCAAGTGCCGGCCGTGCAAGGCATCGCCCTCGGTCAGAATCACTGCGCGCTCGATGCAGTTCTGGAGCTCTCTGACATTGCCCGGCCAGTGGTACGCGGTCATCTCGTCGATGGCCGATTGCGCCATCGGCAGCGGCGGCTTCCGCATCTCGCGGCAGAAGCGCTCGACGAAGTAGCGCGCCAGCGTTGGAATGTCGCCGGGACGATCACGCAGCGGCGGAATCGTGATCGGGAAGACCGAGAGCCGGAAGTACAGGTCTTCGCGGTACTGGCGTGCGGCAACGGCGGCCTTCAGGTTCCGGTTGGTCGCCGCGACGATCCGCACATCGACCTGCACGACCGCGGTCCCTCCCACACGTTCGAATCGACGTTCCTCGAGCGCTCGGAGAATCTTCGACTGCAACTGGAGGGGCAGCTCGCCAATCTCGTCGAGGAACAGCGTGCCCCTGTGCCCGAGCTCGAACTTCCCGGGCTTCCGTGCCGCGGCCCCGGTGAACGCCCCCTTCTCGTAGCCGAAAAGCTCGGTCTCGAGCAGCGTGCCTGGAATCGCTGCGCAGTTGATCGCGACAAAGGGTCCGTCCGCGCGGGGGCTGAGCGCGTGCAGCGTCCTGGCGAAAAGCTCCTTGCCCGTGCCGCTCTCTCCTTCGAGCAGCACCGTCGTATCGCTCGCAGCCGCCCGCTGGAGCGACAGGATGACCTGCTTGAGCCGGGGATCGTCGCCGACGATCTGCGGGGCCCCTCGCCGTGCGGCGAGCTCCTCTTTGAGCAGCATGTTCTCGGTCGCAAGCCGGCGTTGGGCAAGCGCGCGGCCGACCGTGAGCAGCAGGTGCTCGGGGTCGACCGGCTTGGCGAGAAAGTCGAGCGCCCCCTCCTTCATGGCGGACACCGCATCCTGAATGCTGCCGAACGCGGTCATGACGATGACGGGCATGGCCGGATCGAGGGACTTGGCAGCGCGGAGCACCCCCAGACCGTCGCCGTTCGGCAGCCGGAGGTCAGACAGGACCAGGGCCGGCCAGGAGGAACGAAGAGACTCGATCGCTTCCGGTTCGTCCCGCGCCTCCAGAACCTGATGCCCCTGCGCTTCGAGCGCATGGCGCAACATCGTGCGAAGCGAGTCTTTGTCTTCGACGAGCAGGATCGGAGGATCAGCGGGGCGGGAAGACGCTTGAGGCATGCGGCGCGGCGTTGTGCTCAGCGAAGCCAGCCGGCAGGAACATTCGCGCGCCTGGCCTCAGTCTGGAGATCGGAGATGGCCTCTTCATCGGCGGCCAGCTGCTTCCGGAGCCGCTCGAGCTCGGCCACAGCGCGATCACGGTCAGCGGCGATGGCGGCGCGCTGAAGCGGATCATCTCGATTCACGAAATCGGTGGTCAAGGCATTGACCCTGCTTTGAAGCGCCTCGGCAAGGATCTGATTGCGCGCAAGCGTCTCGCGGAGGCTCGCCATCCGCCCGTTCCAGTACGCCCTGTCCTTCGGCGCTTCGTCGTCTGACGGGCTGCTGGCAGAATCCGCAG
>JBFWPD010000208.1:0-6977 GCA_050250175.1 Vicinamibacterales bacterium | reverse complement strand
CGCACAATGGGCCAGCGCCCTCGAGCCCTTCGTCACGGAGGAGGAGTGGCCCGACGATCGGCGAGTTCTCTTCGAGGGTGCCCACGCGGTGCTGCTCGACGTGGACTACGGCACCTATCCGTTCGTGACGTCCAGTTCGTGCACCGGCCGCGTGATGCCAGCGGACCGCCGCATCGGCGTCGCCAAAGCCTACATGTCTCGAGTGGGCGAGGGGCCCTTCCCGACCGAGATCACGGGCAGGGCGGCGGAGCGACTTCGGGCTCTCGGAGAGGAGTACGGCACGACGACCGGCCGCCCTCGCCGAGTCGGGTGGCTCGATCTCGTCGCCCTCCGCCATGCGGTCCGCGCGGCGATGATTACGGAAATCGCTCTGACAGGAATCGCCGTCCTCCAAGACCTCGGGACCTTCAAAGTGGCGAGCGCCTATCGGCTCGATGGAGAACTCACGACCCGCTTCCCAGCCCACGCGGCAGCCCTCGGCCGGGCGGAGCCTGTCGTCGACGACGTGGCGGACGCGGAACGGTTCATCGAACTGATCGAGGCTCAGATCGCCCCGGTCCGATTTGTCGCCGCCGGCCGGTCACGAGAGGAATTGGTGGAACGCGCAATAGGCTGATCTCGGTTTCCAGGCGATCAGGCATGGTCGGACGGACGAAGTGAATCCGTCCGACCATGCCTCCACATGAGTCGCTCCTCGCGCTCTCTGTTTCGGAGGTCCGCCGATCCGCCGCTATGATCTGGGACGACCCACGTGGTGACCCTGACCTTCGACCGTGACGGAACTCTCAGCGATCCTGCCGTCGGAATCGGCCGATCGCTGAACTATGCGCTGGAGGCTTTCGGGCATCCCGCTCTCTCCGCGCTCGAGGTTCCGCGGTACATCGGCCCACCTCTGGATTGGGCGTTCAGGCAGATCGTCCCGAACGCCTCCCACGATACGGTCCTGTCGTTGGTGGCGAAATATCGGGAACGGTACCAAGACGTGGGATATGCCGAGAACTCTTTGTATCCGGGCATCGCCGAGGCACTCGCGCACCTCTCGACACGCGGGGTTCAGATGGGCGTCTGCACGTCGAAGCGAACGGATTTCGCCGAGAAGATTCTCGAGATATTCTGCCTCAGACACTACTTCCAATTCGTCGCGGGTGGAGACATCGGCATTACGAAAGGCCAGCAACTGCGTGCGCTCCTCGAGCGAGGCGCAATATGTCCCTCATCCACGATGATCGGGGACCGGGCCGTGGACATTGAAGCGGCGCACGCGAACGGACTTCGCGCGGTGGGGATTCTGTGGGGACACGGCACCAGAGCAGAACTTGTCACTGCTGGTTCAGACGGCCTTCTCGAGAATCCCTCGGACTTCGCGAGTCTGCTGGAAGCCACGCCGTAGGAGGTCTGACTTCTCGGCTCCCGATCAAGGCCGATCGAGCGGCCGCGCCACGGTCCGCCAGTTCCTCGATCCTTGGCGACTAGTCGGGAGTAACCTCTGGGCATGTCGTAGCTGGGAACGGGTGTTCGGGAACCACTTTCAGCGTCAGATAAAGGAAGCCGCCAGCAAGTCGCGTCGCTGGATCCCTTCTTCGACTATCTCACGCGGTGCCGGTGACGACTGACACCGGGTGATCGGCGCACCGGTAGCTTCGAGATTCAACCGATCGCAGCGCCGCTGGGCGACGGTCCCGGCGGCACGATCCCCCACGACCGAAAGCGCACCGCCAGTTGTTTATAGGTCTCGGACCGACGCAGCAACGCCGTGATCTCGTCGTGCTCGAGGCCCATGCTTTCAAGAAAACACGCTTCGAGCAGCATCCGCAGCATGAAGTTGTAGAGGAGCACGCGCTCGGGTGGAACCTCCGTTGTCGACGTCCGCGCCGCCGGATCGAAGTGGGTGAACTCATTGCGGTGGTCGATGATCGGATCCACGTACGCGATGGGATTCGCGACGAGTGATTCCAGCGCAGCGGCATACTCGCGAACGAGAACTCGCAGTCTACGTCGCTGCGAGAACTCGTTCGCGTATCGCAGGCGGTCGGCCAACGATCGTTGAAGAGAATGCGAGATGCCTGCCGGGATGGCCGCCAGGAGCGGCTCTAGTACTTCCTTCACGAACACACCATGGTCGATGTACAGGCCGTCACGAAAGCGCCGATGGTAGGCCTCGACGGCCTGAGTCAACGAAAGCAGTTTGCCCTCGATGAAGCCACCACCATAGGCGCCAGCGAAGTACAGGGCTCTGGCGTCGTGGAGATCATCGGCGCGTGAGCACCACGCGCTAAACAGCGCGGGAAGACGGTGCTCAACCTCCTCCGCTCGGAAGAGCATATGAACGATCGACGACGTACGCTCGTCTCGGCTGCGATAGATCGGCACAGCGTGGAACGTTCCGTGAACTCTTGGATCATCGCCCGCTGGTGTCAGCCCGAGTTCGTCGATCTCGCACAGCGCGAGGCACGCGATCGAGAGAAAGTCCGCGCACTCCCGAACTCGCCGGTGGAACTCTAAGAGGCGTGTTGGATTTGACGCCTCGATCTCAAACGTCACCGACTCCTGGAGAGTTGCCTTCCCTTTCCCGACGGAGCCGCTGAGTGCCGAGCGTAAGGACACGCGAAACGCGCCGTCGTCACGGAGCAGCACGGGATCGCCCGCCGTGTACCGAACGACGACGTTCGGCCGCTCGACAGTGGGGTCACGCGCGAGTCCGGTTCGGCCCCACCAGTTGCTGAGGTGGCGCAGAGTGACCGAGGCGGACGAAAGAAGGGGATCAGTGTCGCCGGCGTGAAACCCGACGATGAGCGCGTTAGCGCCGATCGTCACGGAGCGCGAGGCTCCGGCGCTTCCGAAGTTCATGCGGACGGAGGTTTCGTAGCAGTGCAGCAAACTCACTGCCTTACCGTCGGTGGTCACGCCATAGATCAGCGGTGGGGAGTCGCCGCCCCCGAACCGCGGCGATCTGACTGGCTCGACGATCGAGAGCGCGATGCCATCGCGTCGATCGAACGACAGCGTTCCCACCCACCGGTCGTTCGGGTCAGCCGGATCCCACCAGAGGCCCTCGTGCTGAAAGTGCTGCATGGCCGGGCGATCCTACGTCTAGATGGCCAATAATCCCAGCCGGTGCAGCCAGCGCTCAACGAAGCGTGGAGTGGGTGAGCCTCACCATACGGCGTGCTCGCGAGGTGCACCAGCACATCGGGGCAGCTGGCTATGACGCGCCGCAATCCCCTTGGCGACTTACCGCGAGTAGCGCTGGCGGGGGGGAACTCGGAGAGACGAAAGGAGGCGACAGAATGCCATCCGGAGGGCACCGATCGCGTTTGACCGCGGGCATTCAGTCAGGTGAGTCGGCGGCGAACCGCTGGCTCGTGGCGGAAGCGATTCGGCGAGCCTGCTAAAGCAGAGCCGCGCCGCCGTCCGGGTCGTCGTCCTCGCGTGGTATCCAGCGGTCTCTGAGCTTCACCATGCGCTGAACGGCTTCTATAGACCCTATGTAGTAGTGCTTGAACTTGACGGGGCTTTCGTCCCTCATCCGCGTGAGGTGCTCCAGCAACCGACCGTCTTGATCGACAAAGTCCGGATCGTCGATTTCGCCCATCTCGCTAGCCGACGAAAGCAAGCTCCATTCGTGCGATGCGCATTTCGTGGCGATATCAGGAGGCAGTTCAATCAGCTTGTCATCCTGCTCAACGTGCTCTTCCTTGAGAATGCTTGCTGCTCTGGGGTGAAGAGCAATGCGAGTGCCTTTCAGGGCCTTCTCCGCATCGACGGCACGAATAACGGCCGACCCAAAGAACTGCGTGGTCACAATTCTCAGGCGAGGATTCGACTCAAACGAAAAGCCGTGCGTCACGAATGTTCCATAGCCGACGCCCGTTCGAACGGGGACGTCCGCCTCAATGCAGTAGCGCATGAAGGTTTCACAGAAAGACATGCAGCTGGCAGCATGGGTAGTGCCGACGAACACCGAATCCGAAAACACCATCATCGTCGTTTCAGACTCCCAATCAGTCTTGTCGACGGCTCTATCGAAGCAGGAGTGGAACGACGTGAAGGCCTTTCCGACGGGATTGTACATGTCGTACACCGCGTCGTTCCGCCACCAGCCGGCCCGACGCCTGTGGTCCAGGCTTCGCGCGCGCGGCATCTTGTTTCCCATGACAAGCCGGCGGAAGCCGAGGATATCAACGTAGGCCACATAAAACCGCGGCTTGGGTCGTTTGTCAGAAGGAGTGCGAATCAGCTTGCTCACGCCGTCGTCGGATGCTTCAGGGCTAGAGAATCGGCGAAGTCGATGAGCTTGCCGATCGCATGATCTGTTTCCGGACCTTCGTAAGACCACACTGACCATGGGTCGGATTTCATTGGCCAGATGGGAATATGGGCTCCCGCTGTGAGCACGAGTTCCGCGAAGGGTTCGGGCCAGAATGCGGTGAGTAAATATAGGTGCTTGAATTGCAGCCCAATCTTGTAGGAACCGGCGGCGTTCTTGACGACGCGGAGAACCGGTTCTGCAGGAGGGGCAAAATGCGGCCAGGTGCCGGTCTGGTAGTACGCAGTCTTCTTGTTGAACCCGGCCTGCATTCCGAAAACGTGAACACCAGGAACAGGTACGCCAGTTGGACCGTGGAGCGCGTGCAGATGCGAGCGTTGAACGGCATTCTTCAGCGGTCCCGCCCAAGTGTGAAGATAGGCGGTTTTTGCGGCCCACTTCCAGACGACGCCGCGTTCCTCAACACTCAAATTGCCAACAGTCCGCGTCTCGTCGAGCAATGGAATCAGGATTGGTTTCGCCATTGATTCAAGCTTGCTCATCCAGCCAGTGTTGCATTGCTCGCAGACCCGACCTTCGACGAAATTGAAACTGGAATGGATTCTGGGTTGTCGTGTCAGCTCACCGGTCGCCGAGCTCGCAACGCCGTGGAACATCAAGTCATCAGCGGGCAGTTCGACATGATCCAGTAACCATTGGGGGATGACGTGTTCGTCGGAGAGGATGCCCGGGCCTTCTACTCCGCAAAACAGGCATGCCTTAGCCACGCGCGCGATGCTAGCACGGCAGCAACACACCGCCTGATTACTGGTCGCGCATGGCATTCAGATCTCGAAAGTGGCGCCAGACGGGGACAGCAGGATGCGATTGAGACCGCAAGCCACCCGATCCGAAATGATAAACGCCGCAGCGTCGATCCACGTGACAGCCGCTCGATTCGTGAGCGCCACTGGTGGAGGCGCGCAGACGGCTTCGATTCCGCCCCGGCGGAATCCCCGCCCCCGTCTCTTCGCGCCTACCCCTCGGTCTCGTTCAGCAGCCACTGAGGATGGTCGCGGACCAGCTGGTCACCCCCTCCGGCCGCGCGTGACGCTCGCACACCGCCGCTTCGCTGGCGCGGCCTGAGGGCCGTCTCTTCTCGCCCCGGCGCTCTGCCTGATGCCGGCGATCTGCACGGCAGTCCGCGACGAGTGTGTCCCGCTAGGCCTTTGGCTTTTCAGACCGCGCCAGTTGTCGACGCGCGTCTCCACGTACATCGTGCTGCGGGGCCACGGTCTTCGCCCGTGACGGTCCGTGGCCGACCGTGTCGCTTCCCGCGAGCGGCGGCGGGTCGACACCGTCGCGCCAGCGAGAGAACGTGCTGGCACGCCGGCGCCACGTGACCCGACGCCTCACGGCGGCCGCGTCCCGTCTGTGCTCCTGGTTCCGTGACTGCGGGTTCCTCTGGGTGCGAAGGAACCACACATCACGGTTCCCAAGGAGCACAAGACATGGCGACGACCAAGACCCCCACCGCACAGATGACCGTGAAGATTTCGCCCAACGACAAGGGCAACCCGCCCGGCAAGCTGGCCGATGCCGAACTGCACTTTGTGGCCGGCCCACTCGAGGGCCTGAAGCTCATCGGCTTCGCCATCTGGGAGCGCCGGAGCGGCGCCGGCCGCAGCGTGACGTTCCCCGCGCGGCAGTACAGCGTAAACGGCGAGCGGCGCAGCTTCGCGTTGCTGCGTCCGATCACGGACACGACCGCCCAGGACGTCGTGCGCGACCTGATCCTCGCGGCGTACGCCGAGTACGAGGCCCACGAGAGTGTCGCGTGATTGCCACCGCTTGGCGGGACGCCGCGGTGGCGTCCCGCCAGCCCTCTCATCCATCTCACTCGAACGGAGAGATCTCATGACGCTCTTGACCGCTCGTGACCGCGTGCGCCTCCTGGCAAACGGCGACCGACATCGCCACCAGCAACAGACTGATCCCGAGGCGGCCATCGATTTTCGGCCGGTCGTGAAACTGTTCACGCCCGACGCCGGGGCCACGTGGCTGCTGACGGAACTCGATCCCGACGACCCGGATCTCGCCTTCGGGTTGTGCGATCTCGGTCTCGGCTTCCCGGAACTTGGCTACGTCCGCCTCACGGAGCTGGCCGCCGTGCGCGGTCGCTTGGGGCTCCCGATTGAACGGGACCGGTACTTAGACCCGGAAAAGACGCTGTCCGCCTACGCGGCCGTGGCGCGTCTCGCCGGACGCATCACGGCGTGAACGCTCCGCCAGAGCGCTTCGCTCCTGCATGCCTCCACGCGCTCGATCGGGGTGCTACGTACATCTCGGCGCCTTGCAGCCGAGGGTCAGCTTTGACCCTCGGCACGTGACCCTCCGGGTTCAGTTCTGACCCCGTTGACGATTGCGCGATGCCGAACGCCACCACGTTGAGAGAGCGATTGCACAGTGTCGTTCGAGACCTTCAGCCGCGCGGTCCGCGCGAGTTTCCGCCTTAATTCCTGTGATCGCGCGGCCGCGCTCGCTCCGATCGACACGCCGCACACGCGAGATGAGCTGGTCCGCGGTCTTCGGCATCGAGGGCTGACATGCTTCTTGCTCTCCGTCTGCGCACACCGACAGGAGGAGGCGATGCGCGACGGGACCCAGCGTGATCGATGCGGCGCACGACGAACGGCGACGACCGCGCGTCGACGGGCGTCTCGCCCGACTG
>JBFWPD010000207.1:0-7012 GCA_050250175.1 Vicinamibacterales bacterium | reverse complement strand
TCGAGGCACTGACGGACGCCGAGGTTGTGCATGTGCGGCTGGAACGCGATCAGCCGCGCCGGCTTGTGCAGCACGACGTAGCCATCCGAGCGGGCGACCTGTCCCGGCGGGACGTCGAGAGGCACCTCAGGGCGAGCCAACTGCTTCGACCAGCGGATGTATTTCGGCGTGTAGCCGGCGGGGTAGAGCACCATGCCGAGCTCGATCTCGGCGTTGATGTCCTCGCCGACCGAGTGCAGGTGATAGCTCACCCGCGCCTTGTCCCCAGCCTTCAGGAGCACACCGCTGTTCTCCGGATACACCTCGGCGTTCTTGCCCGACGCGTACTCGACGAGGAACTGCCCACCCTCCTCAGCCATCCCTTCGCTGGCCGTGGACGGGTCGACGGAGTACGAGAGGGCATGGTGGACGACCTTGTGCGACGCCTGCGTCGCCGACCGCGTCTGGATCGCCTTGATGTAGCGGTCCTCGGTGATGGGGATGTCCGCGAAGAGCTCGCCGTACAGGTCCGGCCCCTCGGCCGGGACCAGCTTCTTCGGGAACTTCACGATGATGTCCGGGGTGCCGATCTGCCAGCTGTTCCCGTCGGCGAACTGCCGGGGCGCCGGCATGTCCGCCGGGTTGCCGAGCGGCGCGCCGCCGTCAATCCAGCTGACGATCGTGCTGATTTCCTCGTCCGACAGCGACGGGTCATCCTTGAACTGCTGGATGCCGACCGACTTGTCGATGTGCCACGGTGGCATCTCGCGAGCCGAGACGCGCGCCCTGATGGATCTCGCCCAGGGACGTACCTCTTCGTACGTCATGAGCGACATCGGAGCGATTTCACCGGCACGGTGGCAGTTCTGGCAGGAGCGCTGGAGGATCGGCATCACGTCCCTGGCGAACGTGGGCGTGGCCGCTCCCTGCGCCTGGGCGCTCGCGACGCTGGAGGCTGTGAGAAGGGCTCCAACAGCGAGCGCACCGATTCGGGCGAACCCAGTCATCGCGCACCTCACTTTCATTCAATCGGGTGACCGCAACAACGACGTGCTTCTGGCCCGCAACGGAGAACGCGGGCGGCAGCATACAGGAAGCCGCCGGCCTTTGCACTTATTCAGACATGAACCACTTTTGACTTCCGGGCGTCCCCCAGGCGCATCGAGCGCCTTCCACCGAGACGGCCAGGCTATCCTGCGGCGCGCACCATTCCACGGATCCGCTCGATGTTGCGATCGCGGATGGGACACGTGCTGTCAATCGAGACGCACTGCGCGAGATTCATCCCGCAGCCGCATGGGCACCGCGCGCGATTGGCTTCCTGGAGCACGCTCGTGCGCGCTTCAGACGTGAGGCTCGAGAAATCGACGACGCCGATGTCCTCTTCGTCGTAGGCGATGCCGGACGACTGCGAGACGGCATAGACGATGAGCCCCACGACCGCCAACACCGCAGCCCATTTCACGGCCTTCGGAAAGCGAACCCGCTTCTGACGCCGATGTGCGTCCCGGCCGGACTTTTTTGCAGCCATTCGTGTCTCTCGCGGCAACTTTACTCTGGGTTCGGTCCGCGGCCGGGTTAGAGTGACTGCCCCGGCGTTGAAACCTGCGCTCGCCGCTCGTTGAAACCCGCCGAGTGGCGGTGCAGTCCCGCCAGCTGAGCCGTCGCCGTTTTGCGCTCCTCGCTGTCCGATCGCAGTACCATCGAAAAGACGCGGCAACACGGAGCCCCACCTGAACAGGACATTCACCGGATCAATCCCGCACGCCGGGGACAGCGTTCAACTACTCGGAATCGAACCACTTGAGGAACACGCACGTCGTCTCGCCGCGCTGTTGACGCCGGCACGGCGGCGTCGCGGGAACAGCCGCATTCACCTTCAGCGGCTCCGCGCGCACGCGCGCGTCCTCCGCACGGTCTACACGGGACTGGCCGAGGATCTCCGTCACGGCGAACCGGCGGCGCCGGCGGCTGAATGGCTGCTGGACAACTTCCATCTCATCTCCGCAACCATTCGCGACATCCGGCACGACGTTCCACCGTCGTTCTACCGCCGGCTGCCGATTCTCGCCGACGACGAATTTGCGGGCCTGCCACGCATCTGTGCGCTCGCGCTCGAACTGGTGCGATCGAGCGCGGGCCGGCTCGATGCGCAGCGGCTGCAGCGTTTCATCATCGCGTTCCAGTCGGTCACGCCGCTCACCATCGGAGAGCTCTGGGCGTGGCCGAGCGCCCTGAAGCTCGCGATCGTCGAGCACCTGCGCGTCAGGGCCGACATCCTGGCCGAACGCCGCGCGCACCGGTTGTCGGCCGATCAGATCGCAAACGGACTCGAACGGCCCCAGCCGCCACACAGCAAGTGGCCCAGCTCCATTCATCCCGCCTTCGTCACGCGCCTGCTTCTTCGCTCACAGGAATACGGCGCCACGGCCGCGGCCCTCCGACAGCAGCTCGACGCGGCACTGACGGCGGCCGGACAGACCGTCGAGGATGCAATCCGGTCCGAGGGGCAGCACCAGGCGACCGAACAGGCGGCGATGGCGAATCTCGTCGGCAGCATCCGGCTGGTGTCGACGTTTGACTGGAGCGAGTTCTTCGAGAGCGTCAGCCTCGTCGAGCAGGTCCTCCAGCGCGATCCCGCAGGCATCTACGGCCGCATGGACTTCCGCAGCCGCGACCGCTACCGCCACGCCGTCGAGGAACTCGCGGATCCGACGGGCGAGGCCCAGCTGCGAGTCGCGCTCAAGAGCGTGGAGCGCGCGCGGCAGGTCGCGGAGCGAACACCGGATGCGCGGGGCGCTCACGTCGGCTATCACTTGATAGGCCGCGGACGCGAAGCCTTCGAAAAGGGAGTGGCGTGGGCGCCGGGACCCACGCTGCGCGCACGCCGCCTGTTCTTCCGCCATGCCACGATCGGCTATCTGGGCTCCATCGCCGCAGGAACGGCGGCGCTCATCACCGCGGCGCTGCTCTTCGTCTACGGGCAGGGCTGGAGCGCCCCTCTCCTTCTCGCGTTGGTCGCGTTGTTGATCGTCCTGCCCGCGACCGAGCTCACGATCCAGTTCGTCCAGCGCATCGTCAGCTACCTGATCCCGCCGAGGCGCCTGCCGCGCCTCGAGTTCGATCAGATCCCTGCGTCCGCGCGGACGATGGTGATCGTCCCGACGATCCTCAACAGCGTCGAACGCGTGGCCGAACTGATGGCGCACCTCGAGGTCCAGGCGATAGGGAACCTCGACTCCCACGTCCATTTCGCGTTCCTGAGCGACTTTCCCGATGCACCTGCGGAAACCACTCCGCAGGACGCGGAGATTGTCGAGGCGGCCCGGGCGGGCATCGATGCGCTGAACGCCAAGTACGCAGGCGAGGCTGGAAGCCGGTTCCATCTATTCCACCGGCGACGGCAGTGGAACGAGCGTGAAGGCCTGTGGATGGGATGGGAACGCAAGCGCGGCAAGATCGAGGAGTTCAACCGGCTCCTTCGCGGGGCGACCGACACCAGCTTCTCGACGCAGGTTGGGGATGTGTCGATCCTTCAGGAGGTGCGCTACTGCATTACGCTCGACAGCGACACGCGATTGCCGCGCAATGTCGCGCGCGAGCTGATCGGCGTCATCACGCACCCGCTGAACCGCCCGACGATCGATCCCGCATCCGGCCGCGTCACCGAAGGCTACGGCGTTCTCCAGCCGCGCGTGAGCGTCACGTTCATGAGCGCTGCAGGCTCGCTGTTCGCCCGCCTGTACTCCGGACATACCGGGGTGGATCCGTACACGACAGCCGTCTCGGACACCTATCAGGATCTCTTCGGCGAAGGAATCTTTACCGGCAAGGGGCTGTACGACGTCGACGCCTTCATGGCGTCGATTGGCGACTCGGTGCCGGAGAACGCGCTGCTCTCTCACGATCTGTTCGAAGGGCTTCACGCGAGAGCCGCGCTCGTCTCCGACATCGAGCTCGTCGATGAATATCCGTCGAGCGTCGTGACCCACGCCCGGCGGCAGCATCGATGGATTCGCGGCGACTGGCAGATTCTGTTCTGGCTGTTCCCCTTCGTTCCCTCGCGCCGTGGATGGATTCGCAACTCGCTCCCGCTGATTGCCCGATGGAAGATTTTCGACAATCTCAGGAGGAGCCTGGTCACGCCCGCGCTGCTGATGCTCCTCCTCGCGGGATGGACGGTGCTCCCCGGCTCGCACTGGGTGTGGACCGCCGCGGCCCTCGCCGTGCTGCTGGCTCAGATCTTCCCCGTCCTGGCGCAGCTGCTGCGGGGTCCGCGCGCCTCACAGTCGATTCCGGTGTTCCTGGGGAATCTGCGCGACGATGCCGCCACGGCGCTTGCGCAGGCCCTCCTCAGCGTCACGTTCCTGGCCTATCACGCATACCAGACGGCCCACGCCATCGGCCTGACGCTCGTGCGGCTGGTGGTGACGAAGAGACGGCTTCTGGAATGGGAGACCGCCGCAACCGCCACCGCCAGAGCCGCCGGCCTCGTGGGGCGGCGGGGCCTTCGCCGTTTCACGACCGACATGATGTCGAGTCCCGTCATCGCCGCGGTTGCCGCCGTGGCGATTGCGGCGATCAGGCCCGATGCGTTGGGTCTGGCCGCTCCCTTCCTCCTGCTGTGGATCGCGGCGCCGGCCGTCGCCTACTGGCTCAGCGTGCCGTCCGGTCCCGCAGAGCGCGCACTCACCGACCAGAGCCGTACGCTCGTTCGCCGCACCGCCCGGCTGACGTGGCGGTACTTCGAGACGTTCGTCACCGAGGCCGACAGCTGGCTGCCTCCCGACAACTATCAGGAGGAGGGCAACCAGTCGAGCGTCGCGCGGCGCACCTCGCCGACCAACATCGGCATGAGCCTCTTGTCGACGCTCGCCGCGCACGATCTTGGATATCTCTCTACGGCGGCACTCGTTCGACGGCTCGACCGGACGCTCACGACGCTCGAGGGGCTCGAACGGTTTCAGGGTCACTTCCTCAACTGGTACGACACTTCGACGCGCGCGCCCCTTCACCCGAGATATGTCTCAACCGTCGACAGCGGGAACCTCGCCGCCGCGCTCATAGCGCTGACGCAAGGCCTGACCGATCTGGCGCGAGCGCCGCAGACCCGCCCACAACTGCTCGACGGCATCGTCGACACCGCGAGCCTGCTGGCGCGCGCCTCATCGTCGACCCGGAGTGCGGACCGGCTTGACCGCCAGACGTTGACAGAGGTGAACCGCCTTGCCCACGGGATCCTGCTGGTCGCGCGCGGAGACGGCGAACCGGATCAGCTGCGAGCTCTCTCCGCACAGCTGCAGGAGATCGCCACCGCGATTGGCCGCGAGGAACCTCCGGACACGACGACGCGCGACGTCGCATTCTGGTGCCAAGCCGCGATGGACGGTATCGCCAACGTCCTCGACGAGTCCGAGCCGGCTCCCGCGACACTGCACGACCTCGCGAGCCGCGCCTCAGCGATCGTCGACGGCATGCGCTTCGAGTTTCTGTACGACCATCGCCGTCGCATCTTCTCCGTCGGCTTTCGCCTCGCTGATGCCGAGGGCCCTGGACGACTCGATACCTCGTTCTACGATCTGCTGGCGTCGGAAGCGAGACTGGCCAGCTTCGTCGCCATCGCCAAGGGCGACGTGCCCGAACACCACTGGTTTCACCTTGGACGCCTTGTCACGAACATCGACGGACGCGCCACGCTGATGTCGTGGGGCGGCACGATGTTCGAATACCTGATGCCGCTGCTGCTGATGCGCAGCTTTCCTGGAACGCTGCTCGACCAGAGCTGCCGAGCGAGCGTCCGGCGTCAGATTGAGTACGCGAGCCGGCGGAGTGTGCCGTGGGGCATCTCTGAATCGGCTTACGCGTTCACCGACCGATTCGGAAACTATCAATACCGGGCCTTCGGAGTTCCCGGGCTCGGGCTCAAGCGGGGCCTCGTCGACGATCTCGTCGTCGCCCCCTATGCCACGGCGCTGGCGAGTCTCATCGATCCCGCGGCGGCGACACAGAACTTCGAGCGCCTGGCACGCGAAGGTGCTGAAGGCCCCTATGGATTCCGGGAAGCCATCGACTATCGGCCGCTCGTCATAGACGCAGACCGTCCACGGCCGGGCCACCAGCCGGGCCCGGCAATCGTCCGGGCGTTCTTCGCCCACCACCAGGGAATGTCGCTCGTGGCGTTCGCCAACCTGATTCGCGAGGACGTATTCGTCGAACGCTTCCATGCCGATCCCCGCGTGCAGGCGACCGAGCTCCTGCTCCAGGAGCGCATCCCGCGCGAGGCGATCCTGTCGGAGCCGCGGCCGGCAGAGACTTCCACGGCGCCGCCTTCGCTTCCCGTCTTCGCGTCGCGACGGCTCAAGTCGCCCCACACCGCCAGCCCCCATGCACATTTCCTGTCGCACGGTGGGTACACGGTCGCGCTCACGCACACCGGCGGCGGCTTCAGTGTCTGGCGTGGCCTCGCCGTCACGCGCCAGAGGGAAGACCGGACGTCGGACGCCGGATCGCAGTTCATCTACCTGCGCGATCCCTGGTCAGGCGATGTCTGGTCCCCGACGTTTCAACCGACATGTCTCGAGCCCGACGAATACGATGTCGCGTTCGATCTCGACAAGGTGACGTTCCGGCAGCGGCGCGGCGATTTCGAAACGCAAATGGAGATTGCCGTCTCGCCGGAGGACGACGTCGAGGTACGTCGCCTCTCGATCACCAATCGCGGCGATCGGCCGAGGGAAATCGAAGTCACCAGTTACGCGGAGATTGCGCTTGCACGGCCCGAAGAGGATCTCGCCCACCCCGCCTTCGCCAAGCTGTTCATCGAGACGGAGTTCGACGCGCAGAGCGCCGGGCTGCTGTTCAGCAGACGTCCACGAAGCGCCGAGGAACCGCGCGTCTGGGCATTTCACGTGCTCGGCATCGATGGACGTCTCGGCGGCGCGGTCGAGTGGGAAACCGATCGCGCCCGATTCATCGGACGCGGCCGGTCCCTGACCAATCCGGTCGCGCTCGAGAGCCGCGCGTTGTCGGGCAC
>JBFWPD010000206.1:0-7014 GCA_050250175.1 Vicinamibacterales bacterium | reverse complement strand
GGTGACGGGCGGCGCATTCGTGGAGATCGGACGTGTGACGTTCGCGAGCGACCGTGACGACCTGCGCCGATTCGGGATCGATGTCGTGCTCGACACGCGCCTGGATCCGGTGCTTCCGCGCGATGCTGTCTATGCCCGTGCGGGGTGGGAGCGCGTCAACTGGAGCGGGACGAGTCGCGCGAGGCGCAAGGTGGATCTCCGGGGATACCTGGGTCTGGTTGGGCAGAACGTCCTCGCCGTGAGGGGCGTTCGTGAAGATGCCGCCGGAGCGCTCCCTCCGTACCTGCAGCCAATGCTCGGCGGCACGGACAACCTGCGCGGATTCCGTGCCGGTACCCAGGTCAACGACATGCTCACGGCCGCCTCGCTCGAGCTGCTCGTGCCCTTCAGTTCTCCGCTGAGCATCGCGAGGACGGGAGTGACGGCCTTTCTCGACGTTGGAGCCGTGTATCCCAGCGGAGAGAGCGTGCACCGGCAGAAGTTCTCGCGGGGCATCGGCGGCTCGTACTGGATCACGCTCACCGTGCTGCGTGCGGAGCTCTCCGTCGCGCGAGGGCTCGGAGAGGGAACACGCGCTCACTTCGCGTTGGGGACGACATTCTGACGCGGCCTGAAGATTGGAGCCTCGAGGTCCTCGAGGACCTGAAGGACCAGGACTCTGAAGGACCTATAGAGCCAAGAGGACCCAACGACCTCAAGTAATCTAGAAGAGCGCCCTTGGCGCTTCTGACACGATGAATGAATCCTCTGCTACAGACTCACAGCGCCAGGTTGCCGCGACAATCGGCGTTCCCGCGGCCCGGCGGCACATCTTTCTCTGCTGCGATCAGACCACTCCGAAGTGCTGTGACAAGGATCGCAGCCTCCAGGCGTGGGATTTCCTCAAGAAGCGCCTCAAGGAGCGCGGGCTCTCGGAGCAGGGCGGCATCCTGCGGACGAAGGCCAACTGCTTGCGGATCTGCGAGGGCGGGCCGATTGCGGTCGTCTACCCCGAGGGCGCGTGGTACGGCCACTGCGATCCGCCGGCGCTCGAGCGAATCATCGAAGAGCATCTCGTCGGCGGCCAGGTCGTCACGGATCTGCTGATTGCCCAGCGTTCGCTCTGCGAACCCTGAGATCGTCGCTCACCTGCCGCGCGCCCGACTGCATGGCAAGCGCGCGCGCCAGCGATCGGTCCGCGTCGCTCTGAACGTCTCCTGTGAGAAGGACGTGCCCGCTCTCGACGATGATACGGACGGGAGGCCGGCTCATCATCGCGTAGCGCCAGAAGCTCGCGTGTCCGTAGATTGACCGGGCGATCCGTTCCCGCAGCTCGTCGTCGCTTTTCGATGGCGGCAGCACGGCGATCAAGTCCTGTACTCCCCGCACCCCTTCCAGCTGTTCGACCGTCCGGCGCAGAGCCTCGCGCTTGGCGACTCGAGTGACCTTGCCGGTCAGCGTGACGACGCCATCGGCGACGGTTGCATGGACGTCGTCGAAGACCGTGAGCTGGGGAGCGTCGCGGACGCTTGCCGCGACTGCGCTGTCGGTCGTCTGCTGGAAGGGTGTACGAGGAACGGCTTGCGCAGCCGCCGTCGCGGCCGGAAGCGTGAGGGCGGCGACGAGCACGGCGATCTGCAGGACCACGGTGAGCCTTCACCGGGCAGGGGCGGCTGCGCGTCTGATCCGCAAAGCCGGTGCCACCGAGGGCGAGATGGTTTCTTACGGGTTTCTCCGTATCTCGAGGATCTCGGCGTCCCGCCGGGAGGACGCCGTGCGGTGTCTGGGTGGCAGTTGTGAGGGCGCTTCTAGCCGAGCAGTTGTTCGAAGGCGACGACGGTGGCGATGCCTCCTGCGATCAGCAATACTTGGCCGATGCCGCCGCGTTCACCGGGGCCGCGGTGCAGGCCGGGAATGAGGTCGGACATCGCGATGTACAAAAGGCTGGCGGACGAGAGCGCCAGTATGAACGGGCGCACGGCAGGCATCATTTCGACCATGACGAAGGACAACAGCGCACCCGCGAGGCCGGAGACGCCCGAGAGCACATTCAGTCCAAGGGCGCGGCGCCGGCTGTAGCCGGACGCGAGCAGGATTGCGACGTCGCCGACCTCCTGAGGAATCTCGTGTGCCGCGACGGCGATCGCGGTGTTGACACCGAGCGGTACCGATGTGAGCACCGCCGCCGAGATTGTCGCGCCATCCACGAAGTTGTGGAACGCATCGCCGAGGAGGACCAGCGGCGCTGCCGCTGCGTGCACGTGGCATTCCTCGGTGTGGCAGTGGCGCAGCAGGACCATGCGCTCGAGAAGAAAGAACAGCAGAATCCCGGCGAGCAGCGTGGAGAACGCCGCCATCGGACTGAGCGTCTCGAGCGCCTGCGGCAGCAGCGCAAGCAGTGCGACGCCAAGCAGCGCTCCGACGGCGTAGCTGATAAGCCAGGGGAGAAGCCGGGTGCGAATTCGATCGGTGAAGAGCAGAAGAGAAGAAGCCACCAGCAGCCCCCCAAGGCTGCCGACGAGGCTGAGCCCCAGGGCGGTCGCGAGCAAAGACACGCAGAGATTGTAGCGGGAAACGCGGGCCTGTTCTGGATGGCCGCACGCCGCGGCGATCTCTAGTTGGCGAAGTATCCCTTTCGCGCGCGGATCTGGTGGCCATCGCCGTCGCGCAGTGCGACACGGATCGATCGCCACTCTCCATTCCGCTCACCGCTGGTGGGATAGCCCAGGTAGTACTGCTGGCTCAATTCGTCGGCGATGCCGGCAGTTGCGGGGTCGAGATCGCGCACGCTTCGAATGATCTCCGTGCGCCCGCCGCTGTCGTCCGTCAACGCGCGAAGGGCATCCGCGTTGACGCGTGCGTCCATCTGCGCCGACCCGGGCGCGCCGAGAATCTGCGGATTGAATCCGCCCGGCCGGCGTGGGGGCCACCTGCCGCGTCCGGGCGGCAGCGGGATGGGAATCGGGAGCGGGTTCCGGCGCGGGTAAGGCTGCCGCAGCACGGGAGTGTCCGCGTCTCCGTCGATGCCGACTGCGTAGACGAGCACTTCGCTTTCCCGAATTGCCTGGCGCACAAGCGATGCGCGCGTCTGGCTCGACGTGTCGTTGCCGTCCGAGATGATGACGAGCGCCTTCTTGCGATGACGTCCCTGTGCCGCTATGGGCACTGCTTCGGAAACTGCGTCGTACATCGCAGTGCCGCCCGAGGGGGCCAGCCGTCCGAGGGCTCTCGACAGGAGCGCTCGATCGTTTGTCCAGTTCTGCAGAAGCTCGGTGTCGTCGTTGAACCGATAGAGGAACAGCTCGTCGTCCGGCGCGAGCAGGTCGCTCAGGAACCGGCGCAGTGCGCGTCGCGCCGCGTCGATCTTGTCGCCCTCCATGCTTCCGCTCGTGTCAACCAGGATGCCGAGACTGACCGGGACACGGTCGGCGCTGAAGTGGGTGATTGTCTGCGTCTTGTCGTCTTCGTAGACGATGAAGTCGTCCGCGGTCAGGCCGGTGACGAAGTGCCCTTCGTCGTCGGTGACCGTGACCGTGACGTCGACGAACTCGACGCCGCTACGGAAGAGGAAGGGGTCCCGGTCCTGTGAGCCGAGGAGGGGCCCTGTGGTCCCCGCGGCGAGGATCAACGCCGCTGCCGCGGCAGCGAGCGGCGGGCGACGTGACCTTGTCGTGCCCGTCAAGCTGGACATGGCGTCCCTGACGCAACGCAAGAAGCTTGCCGCCGGACCCGCGGCTCTTTGCTGCGGAGTTGGCGGACCGGGTGTGCTCGCGGCGTGACAGGTGTCCACTCTTCGCTGCGTCACCCATCGCTATGCGCGCAGCAAGTCAGCGGGCGCGATGCGTGCTGCACGCCGAGACGGAATGTACCCTGCCAACCAGCCTGCGGCGATGACAACCGTGATTGCAGTCCCCCATGTGAGCAGGTCGTAAGGCCCGACCCCGAACAAGGCAGGTCCCAGCAGGCGCACAAGGAGGAGAGACGCGATCGCTCCGGCCGAAACGCCGGCAAGGGCTGGCCTGAAACCGCTCTGAAGAATCAGTCGCGACACGCTACCCGGTCCAGCCCCGAGAGCCATACGAATCGCGATCTCGAGACGCCGCTGCGCAATGGACTGCCCGATGACACCGTAGATGCCTGCGACCGCCAATGAGAGGGCGATGCAGGCAAAGAGTGTGATCACAAGGGCTGACAGTCGTCGAGGAGCCAACGAGGCGGCAATCAGGTCCGACATCGGGCGTATATCTGTCACGAATGCGTCACGATCGACTCGAGTGATCGCGGTTCGGATAGTGTCGATGACGCTTGGCGGATCGGTCCGCGTGCGAGCGAGCAGCGTAATCGCCGCCTGCGGAAAGAGGCCCTCCGGGAGATAGATCTCGAGGTCTGGTTCGGTGTCCATGCCGGCGTAGCGCACGTCCCCCGCAACGCCAATGATTGTCGACCATCTCTCGGACCCCGTTTGCATCCGTTTGCCTACGGCATCTTCGCCCGGCCAATGACGTTTCGCGAGTGCTTGGCTCACGATGACGTTTGGCGCAAAACCGATCTCACCCGTTTCGTCGCGCTCGTCGAAGTCCCTTCCAGAGATGAGCGGTATCTGCATCACGTGAAAGTAACCGGGACTTACGACGCGCAACCGTGCGACTGGCTGTCTGGCGGGATCAACGATGGCGCCTTCTGGCGCGAAGAATCCGAAAAAGCTGCCTGGGCGCATGGGCAGTCCCTGGACGACAGCTGCGGACTCAACCATACCGAGGCCCTCGACAGCCGCAATCACGTCGCGCGAGAACACCACGTTGTGGGCCCACTCGAACTTGTTGCTTGGCAGCGAGATGGTCATTGTCAACAGCGTGCTTGCGCTGAATCCCGGATCCACTCGAGAGAGATTCACGGCGCTTCGCGCCATCAAGCCGACGCCGATGAGCAGCATCAGTGTGAGTGCGACTTCGATCGCGACTAGCCCGCCAAGCGCATGCCGGCTACGTCGATCCGGAGCGAGTCCACGGCCAAACGATCCGAGTGCGCCGGGCACCTCTCGGATGCCCTGCAGCGCCGGTACCACTGCGACGCACGCCGCCGTCATGAGAGCGACACCCGCGGTGAGCCACAAGACTCGCAGATTGACGCCGGCGCCAGACACCAGTGGAATCCTGGAAGGAATCACGAATCGCAACAGAGGCGCCGACCATGCAACCACGACCGTGCTGATCGTCGCGGCCGCCCCCGTGAGGATGAATGACTCGACGAACGTCTGCCTGATGATCCGGCTGCTGCTGGCGCCGAGCGCTCGCTGAAGCGCCGTGTCGCCCCTGCGCAGCATGGCGCGTGCCACCTGTACGGCGACGACGTTCAGCCAGGCCACAACGAGGACAACCGCGCCGCACAGCCATAGAAGCTGCGCGGCTCGGCGTGTGCCTCCGAGGATCTGGTGGCGCAAGGGCACCACGCGAACACCCCATCCCACGTTCTCCCGGTGTTCCGTGGCGAGCTGTTCCGCGATGCGATCCATCTCGGCTTGCGCCTGCGCGATGGTCACGCCGGCTCTGAGACGGCCAACGACCTCGAGCTCGCGCGCTTCGCGATAAGGGATTGCCGTGATTGGTTCGGGTGTCCAGAATTCGACATGATTGTCGATGCTCGCAACACCCAATTGAAAGTCGGCGCTGAACGGCGGAAACTGCACGTCCCTCGTGGTGACGCCGATGACGCGACGCGGTGTGGAACCGACGCGGGAGAGGTTGAGAGAATTGACATCGATAAGCTCTCCGACGATCCCCGCATCTGCGGCGAACCGACGGCGCCAGAGCTGAGAACCCAGGATGATAGTCGGCTGGGCGCCTTGAACATGATCCCCAGGATCGAACGATCGCCCAACGACGCCAGCGATGCCGAATACGTCGAAGAACCCTGGCGTGACGAAGAGACCGGAGAGTCGCTCGCTTGTGCCGCCGCCGACGAGATCCACGGTTCGCCACCGATATCCCGTGATAGCCTCGAACAGACGTGTGCGAGCCTGCCAGTCGAGCACGTCTGGATGTGATGTGCGATGGTCGGGGAATCCGGCGGCAGGGTTTGTCGAGCGAAGGGCTACGAGCGTCTCCGGATTCGCATAGGGCAAGGGGCGCAGCAGGAGGGGATCGACGATCGACAGAAGAGCCGTGTTGACGCCGATCCCGAGTGTGAGAGTAAGGACGGTTGCCAGGGTGAACGCGGGTGTTCCGGCCAGCGATCGCCACGCAAGACGAAAGTCCACGGCGTCGTCCTCCGTTCCGGCCTGTCCCCTCCTGCCAGTCCCGCCCCTCCTGCCAGTCTAGCTGCGAGGCTTGACAGCTTCGAAAAAGACCAGCCCTTCCGCTTCAGCGAGGCGCCTGCCCGCCTTGAAGCCGTCGGCGGCAAGAAGCGGCAGCGGATCGTACGGGGTGCCGCTCTGCGCACGCGAGAGAAGCGCCCCGAGCCCGCCACGTACACCGGTCCCGAGGACCATGATGCGTCCGCCGGGCCGCAGGGCGCGGAGCACTTCCCGCACGAGCAGGACGCGATCCTCTGCGCGAAGGGATGAGAAGAGGCCGGTGGTGTCGTCTATGACCGCGAGATGAAAGATGCCGTCCTCGACGGGAAGCGACACGGAGCTGACCGGCATGACCTCGAGCAGCACTCCCGCCGAATCCGCGCCTCTGCTGACGCGATCCGCTGAGGCCTGATCGAACACCACGGCGACCGCGCGCCCCGAGAGGCCGACCGGTGCGGCGATCGCGGCCGATCGTCCGCCGTCGCCGGAGCCGACCATCAGCACGTGCTCACCCATCTGCGATCCGGTCATGCGCACCGCGAGCGCATGAGGATCTTCCCGGCGTCTGAAGAGAGCCATGAATCAATGATGATATAGTTTCCCTTCGTGTCTACACTCGTGAAAATTGCTCCTGCCAGCGGACGTCTGGGTGTGCTGCTCGTCGGACTCGGCGCCGTCAGCACCACGACCATCGCCGGCGTCTTCGCCATCCGCAAGGGACTCGCGAAGCCTATCGGCTCGCT
>JBFWPD010000205.1:0-7024 GCA_050250175.1 Vicinamibacterales bacterium | reverse complement strand
CCTTGAGCAGGTCCTCAAGGGAGATCATTCCCACGAGACGCTGGATGGGGCCGCGTTCGACCACCGGGAAGTGCGTCAGACCGGTGTCGGCCATGCGGTGGACGACGGCCCGGAGCGGCTCGTCGGGATGGGCCACCGTCGGCGCCGGGCGCAGGATCGTCGCGAGCTGTGCTCGCGCGTCGCCTGCGGCCGCGCGATGCGCGAGCTCGCGGAGATCGAAGCGTGTGACCACTCCCGCAAGCGCGCCGTTAGCGGAGACGACCGGATAGAGACGTTGCGGGCGGCCCAGCGGATCGACCCTGACGTGCGTGGCCAGCTGCGCGAGCGGCGCGTCGACCGGCAGGGCGACGATGTTGCCCGTCATGACTTCCCGTGCGAAGAGAATCTCCAGCGGATCGATCGAGTACTCGCGGCTCAGGTGATACCCGCGGCGGGCGATCTTCTCCGTCAGGATCGATCGTTTGAGCACCAGCACGGTGAAGGCGTGCGCCATCGACACCGCGATCAGGAGCGGCAGGAGCATGTTGATGTCGTGCGTCAGCTCGAGGGCGAAGATCACCCCGGTCAGCGGCGCTCTCATCGTCCCGCCGAGGATGGCGCCCATGCTGACCAGGGGCCAGAAGCCCGCGCCGAGGTCCGGCAGCACCCACGCCTCGACGCCGCCGAGCGCTCCGCCCATCATCAGGAGCGGCGCGAGCACGCCTCCCGAGGTGCCGGAGCCGAGCGAGATCGACCAGATCGCGGCCTTCACGACCAGGATCCCCACGAGAATCCCGGAGGGAACATCTCCCTGGACGAGCGCGCCAATCGTCTCGTAGCCCACGCCGAGCGCCTGGGGAAAGAGCCATCCGCCGGCGCCAATCGCGAGGCCGCCGAGTGCCGGCCACCACATCCAGTGAATGGGAAGTCTCGCGAAGGCATCTTCGGAGGCGTATACGGCCGCCGTGAGCGCCGCCGACAGCGCGCCGGCGAGCAGGCCGGCGAAAACGCAGCCGGCGAGGCCGGTCGCGCCAATGAAGGACGGGTGGGGAGGGACGGGAAACAGCGGCCCGAGACCGAGCAGGGAGCGTCGCGCCGCCGCCGCCGCAACGCTGGCAAGCGCGACCGGCACGAAGCTGCGCGGCTTCCACTCGAACAGCAGCAGCTCCACCGCAAGCAGCACGGCGGCGACCGGCGAGGCGAACGTCGCTGACATCCCGGCTGCCGCCCCCGCGACGAGCAGCGTCTTGCGTTCTGCACTGGTCAGGTGGAAGAACTGCGCGATGACCGAACCGAACGCGCCGCCGGTCATGATGATTGGCCCCTCCGCGCCGAACGGACCGCCCGATCCGATCGAGATCGCCGAGGACAGCGGTTTCAAGAGCGCCACGCGCGGTTGTACCCGGCTGCCATTCATCAGGATTGCTTCAATGGCTTCGGGAATGCCGTGTCCGCGGATGCGTTCGGAGCCGTACCGCGCCATCAGGCCGACGATCAGGCCGCCAAGCACGGGAATAGCCACGATCCATAGACCGAGGTCCGCGTCGGCGGGCGTGACGGACGCAGTGGAAAGCCGGCCGAAGAAGAAGAGGTTCGTGGCGAGGGCAATCAGCGACAGAAGGCCTTTGGCGAGCAGCGCGCCCACCAGCCCGATGCCAATCGCCAGAACCGAGATGAGAACGAGGCGTCGCGTCGCAGTGAAGTCTCCCAGTGCGTCCACGGCATCGGCGTGGGCGTGTGCCTTATGCACGTGACGTCCTTCTGGCGCGCGGACGGCCTTCTTCGAAGAACATCGCGGGAACGGCCTCGCTGCCGGCGAGCGCGCGCGTTACTTCGCCGAGGGTCGAGGCGAGATGGCGCCGGCGCGTCGCCGTCAGACGCTCGATCGCGTCGATCAGACGCGCCTGGGCGAGGTCGGGCGCGTCCGCCGCGGTGCGACGCCCGCGGCTCGAAAGCGTCAGCTCGACGCTCCGGCCGTCGACGGCGGAGGGCGCACGTCGCACCAGTCCCTGCTCCACGAGGCGTGCCACGACGACCGAGACGCTGCTCTGGTGCGTGTGTGTCCGCGCCGCCAGACCGTTGACCGAGCTTGCCGGCGATTCCGCCAGCTTCTGCAGAACGAACAACTGCGCGCTGGTGAGTCCGACCCGCCGCTCCGCAAGCCGCGACGATTCACGCAGGGCCTGGACGATCCGTCGGATGGAGTCGAGCACCTGCTGTGTCTCGCGCCCGGCTGATATATTGGTTCCCATATAAACAGTTGTACACGACCCGGTGGGGCTCGAGCAACTGTCCCCCTCGAACGGAGCGGCGGTGCCCTTCTGGATCGACGCCTGCTCCGCGCCTTGTTACGATCCGTGAGATGCGTCGCGATGCAGTGCCCGCAGTGCGCTCCGGAAAGGCAAGAGCGCCCGGCTTTGCCGAGGCTTTCACGCGGAGCTCCGAGCGTCGACAGGCATTGACGCGGACGCCGGCGGTCACGGCGTACAGGCTGTTCGACGGCAAGGGCGACGGGATTCCAGGTGTCTACGTCGATCGCTACGGTCCCGCCGCAATCCTCAGTGTCTACGACGACACACGCTGGCGCGACGACGTCGTCTCGGCACACGCGCACATCGTCCTCGACGCACTGCAGCCTGCGGGAGTCGAGGCGGTGTATGTCAAGCGCTTCACGAAGGATCGCACGCGGCTTGGCGGCCGCGCACCGGCTGAGTCCACTTCTGAGACGCCGCGTGCAGGCAGTCCCCAGCCTGAACGGCTGATCGTCGAGGAGCACGGCGTCCGCTTCGAAGTGCATCCCTACGACGGCTTCTCGACCGGCCTGTTCCTCGATCACCGCGACAATCGGGTGGCGCTGGCGCAATTGGGCGCCACGCGTGTCCTCAACCTCTTTGCATATACGTGCGCCTTCTCGGTGCCGCTCGTTGCTTCAGGCGCGCACGTCACCAACGTCGATGTGTCCGCACGGTACCTGGACTGGGGCCGGCGCAACCACGCGCTGAACGACCTCGAACCCGGACGGGTCCGATACGCGCGCATGGATGCGTTGGCCTATCTGAGTTATGCGGCACGCCACGCGGAGCAGCGCTTCGACTTGATCGTGCTCGATCCGCCGACCTTCGGCGCGGCCAACAGCCGTCGCGGGATCCGGTCGTGGAAGGCGACGACGGATTACCCGAAGCTCCTGGCTGCGGCCGCACGGGTCCTGACGCCGACCGGGCTGATCTTCGCCGCGACGATCACGCGTGAGCTCGCGTCCGGCGACGCCTTCCGCGACCTGATCGACGGGTCGCTCGGACGCGTGCAGTGGGAGCCGCTTCCACCGTGGCCGGATGACGTGCGTGAAGAAGGGCGCGTGGCGGCGGCGCTGTTCAGAGCTCGTTGAGCAGCAACCCCGCCTGGGCGTCGATTGCCCCGGCGAGCGTCGTGGACCAGGAAGGCCGGCCATCGTGCGCCGGCGCCAGCCAGAGCCGGGCGTCCGCGCTGCCGAAGGGCCGCGCCGCCAGCAGGACGTGCTCCAGATACATCGGACCTTCCGGCGGACCGCCGTACACCGTGTCTCCGACCAGTGGAGCGCCAAGCGCAGCGAGCATGACCCGAATCTGGTGAAAGCGGCCGGTGCGCAACTCGACGAGCACGTGAATGCGTCCGCTCGCGCCTGCGACGGGTTCGGCGTGGACCACCGTCAGGAACGAGGGCTTGCCGCCCGAGCGCACGACACGCGCACGCCGGCCTTCAGTGGCGAGATAGGCCTTGTGTTGCCCGAGGAGCGCCTGTGCACCGGCGGCAGGAGAGCAGACCTCGGCGACGTACAGCTTCCGCCATCGGCGTGCCGCGATCTCCGCCGCGTAGTGCGCCGCGGCCTCAGCAGTCCGCGTGACGAGCATCAAGCCGCACGCCGGACGATCCAGACGGTGGACGAGCCGCAGGTCGTCGAACCCCTCAGCGCGAAGTCGGGTCAGCACCGACTCCGCGTGCGGGTCGCGCGGGACTTCCGACGAAAGTCCTGGTGGTTTCCAGAGGACGATTTCGTTCGGCGTGACTTCGAGCAGCGGGAGCGGCGTCAATGTCGCTTTGATCGGCCCTCCAGAGGGGCTCGCGTGAGAGAGCGCAGCGGCTTCGGGTCAGTCCTCGATCTTGTAGATCTCCCGCCGTCCGCTCACGACGAGATCGTGATAGCCCTCCATGATCCGGCCGGCCTCTTCGTTGTGGAAGGCCTTCTCCATCATCGCGAAGTGCTCATCGAGGTTCTCCACTTCCATGACGGTTATCACTGTCCAGAACTGCTCACCGGTCACGTCGGTCATGATCCGCGACGGCTTGAGCCCCATTTTCGGTGCGAGCTTGTTGAGGCTCTTGAAACGATTGACCATGTCGCGGACCTTGCCCGGCTTGCACTGCATCAGATCGCGGATGACGTACATGCGAAACCTCCGGCGCAGATGGTAACGCCGTTCGATACCTCAGCGGTCGATCAGGGGAGGGCGGCGCGTTCCTGTTCGGCCCAGGCGATCGCGGTGCCGCGTGACTCGAAGCGGCGGATGAAGACCGGCTGGCCGTTCCGGCAGATGAGGGCTTCGATCTCGGAGTCGTCGAGCAACACCAGGTCGCATGTCCACCGGACATACCGGCGTTCGATAGACCAGATCGACTCTCGCGTTTCCTTGGCATGTAGGACAAAGACCTACGAATGTTACACCAAAGTCCGCTGTTTGTGACCCCTTTTTCCGCCACCTGCGTGCAGTTCGACCGCCCACAAGTCCCGGCATCTTCGCCACGTTCACGCAGGTAACAGGGCACGTCACACGGTCGCGATTGGCAGAGGGTCAGCGGTCTGGGGACTGGGGCTGGAGACGCGAGACGGTTCCCGTGCGCGCTCGCATGCCTCGCGAAGGCGCACACGCAACAAAGACGAGGGTCAGGGCGCGCGCGACGGGAGAGCCGCGCGCCCTCGTTGAGCCTGGATCTAGCGGAAGACGCCGGCGACGTACAGGATCAGCACGACTAGCAATATCGTTCCGAGCCCTCCGCCAACGTACGGCCCGCCGGCGTACCAGCCTCCACCGCCGAGAAGGAGTAGCAGGAGCACGATCAACAAGATGGTCATGGCAGATGCCCTTTCGAGAGCAGTGACGTCAACACGCCCTTCAGCCGTTGCCATCTCCGTGCCACGTGTTGCGCAGAAGTCGGAAGCTCTGCAGTCGTGTCAGACCTGGTGCCCCTGCCGCCTGATTGGCGCGCAGTCGATGGTTGACTTGGCCCATTGCTGCGCGATAATCACCCACGTTCGCGTCGGGGTCGCTCGCCGCAGCCGTAGTCGTTTGCTGCAGAACCGGGGGCGAAGATGCGCGGAAAGCCGCTACGTCGGCGTTCATACCTTCTCCGGCTCCTCCTCACCGCGCTTTTCCTGGTCGCCGTCAGCGGCGAGCCGCCGGGTGTCGCCCAGCAACAGGGCGAGTGGCCCGCAATTACCGGCGGGTACACCAGTACGCGCTATTCGGCGCTCGATCAGATCAACGCCGGGAACTTCAACGACCTGCGCGTCGCCTGGGAGTGGCGGGGCGCCCGCGACGTCGGTCTCATCGAGCTCGGCGGGGAAGTCAACGCGCGCTCACTGCCGATCTACGTGGACGGCATGCTCATCACGACGGCGGGCCCGCGGCGCACTGTCGTCTCACTCGATCCGGCCACCGGCAAGACGCTCTGGACATTTCAGGAGCCGACGACCGCACGTCTCGAGTACTCGATGCGGGCGAATCACGGCAAGGGCGTGGCATACGCGCGCATCAATGGCCGTGGCGTCGTCTTCATCACGACGCCCGCGTTCTTCGTGCACGCGCTCGACGCGCGCACCGGGCAGCCGCTCGAGAACTGGGGCAGTGCCGTGCCGATTGACGGTTTTCCGAATACCGGCTCGATCGATGCCCTGAAGGATCTCATCGCGGATTGGGATCCCTGGCTCAACTCGAAGCAGGCCTATAACCCGAGCAACGGCATTCCGCTCGAGCTCGGCTACATCACCAGCTCCTCGCCTCCAATCATCGTCAACGACGTGCTGGTCGTCGGCAACTCTGCCGAGCAGGGATACAACCAGACGCGCCGGGAGAACGTGCCCGGCGACATCCTGGGGTACGACGCGCGCACGGGGAAGTTCATGTGGAAGTTCCACGTGATCCCGCGGCCCGGTGAGTACGGACACGACACCTGGGAGAACGACGCGTGGCAGTGGACTGGCGACGTGTCGTCGTGGGCGCCGATGTCGGCCGATCCGGAGCGGGGGCTCGTCTACATCGGCACCAACGGCCCGACGATGGATTTCTACGGAGGATTTCGGCCTGGCGACAACCTGTTCAGCACGAGCATCCTCGCGCTCGATGTGAAGACAGGCAAGCGCGTCTGGCACTACCAGACCGTCAAACACGATATCTGGAACTACGACAACCCGACGGCGCCGATCCTTCTCGACGTGAACGTGGACGGCAAGCCCGTGCCCGGCCTCTTTCAGATCACGAAACAGGCCTACGTGTACTCGTTCAACCGCCAGACGGGTGAGCCGATCTGGCCCATCGAGATGCGTCCGGCGCCGCAGTCCAAGGTGCCAGGCGAGAAGCTCCCCGCCATGCAGGCGCATCCGACAAAGCCCGCGCCCTTCGATCTGCAGGGGCGGACCGAGGAGCACTTGATCGACTACACGCCGGAGATTCGGCGGCTCGCCCTCGAACAGGCACAGCGAACCGAAGCGCTCGCGCCGCTCTTTGTGCCGCCGACGCATCGAGGGAATGCGGAGGGAGCCGGGCCTGCGAACATCTGTCCCGGCAGTGGCGGTGGCGCCAACATCACCGGCCCTCCGGCAGCGGATCCCGCAGCCGGCGTGATCTTCGTGACCTCGTACAGCGGATGCAGCAGAACGATGCTGGCGCCGGCGAGTGAACGGGACAACTCACGCATGACCGGCGCCACGGTGTTGCCGTGGGCGCGAGGTGGACCTGGGCCCGCTGCCGCCGATGCCGGCGGACGAGGCCGGGGAACTGCGGGTCGCGGCGCA
>JBFWPD010000204.1:0-7032 GCA_050250175.1 Vicinamibacterales bacterium | reverse complement strand
ACGGCCAGGCGTCCGGCCACTGGATACGGTCGAGGTCCGGGCCGCGTATAAAGCGCGCTCTTGTACACGACGGTCCTCACCATTCACTCCTGGCTGCGCTGGGTCGCACTCCTTCTGGCCATCGCCGCAACGATCAACGCGTTCCGTGAGGACAGCGACCTGTCGCAGCGTCCTCCCGGCGCGAAGCTCGATAGCCTGTTCATGGCGGCCGTCGACGTCCAGGTCCTCGCCGGTCTGGTTCTGTACTTCGGACTGAGTCCCTTCACTTCTGAAGCATTTGCGGACTTTGGTGGCGCGATGCGGAACTCCGGGCTGCGGTTCTGGGCCGTGGAGCACGTCGCGTTGATGTTCGGCGTGAACATCCTCGTACGCATCGGCCGGGTCATGGCGCTCAACGCGAAGACCGCGGCTGCCAGACGCCGACGCCGGTCCATCGCCTTTGCGGCGGCCCTGATCGTGATGGTGATCGGGATTCCGTGGCCCGGGCTTGACCACGGACGGCCGCTCTTTCGGATCTAGCGAGGACCTCAAGGACTTCAAGGTCCTGAGGTCCTTGCGGTCCCTGACGACAGGTCCTCTCCGTGCTCGCTGCGGACAGGTCTATAGGACCCAAAGGACCATGAGGACCTCGGAAGGACCTCGAGGTGTTCGGAAGGACCTCGAGGTGCCGACGAAGACCTCGAGGTCCTGAGAGGAGGACCTGCGGAAGAGATGGGCGTCGAGGGTTCCTCATCCCTCAAAAGAAAACGCCACGAGCGCAAGTGCGCCCGTGGCGTTTTTTTCTTGCTCCGGTGCTTGGACCGTTATTGTCCGCTGGTCGGCCACGCGACGCCGGTCTGGCGGCCGCGCACCGGCTCGAGGCCCTTGTAAAGGAAGCGCTGCAGGCGGCGGCCCTGGTAGGTCTCCACCGTGTAGAGGTTCCCCTTCGAGTCGGTCGCGATGTTGTGGAGCGAGTACCACTCGCCTGGATAGTGGCCGCCCTTGCCGAACGAGGTGAGCTCGGTCATCGTCGCGCGGTCGAAGATCCGGAGCTTCTGGTTGCGGCCGTCGGCCACATACAGGAAGCGCTGCTGCGGGTCGCGCGAGAACGCGACGTCCCACGTCGAGCCGTCGCCGCGCGAGTCGCGCTGCGTGTAGACCTCGGTCACGTAGGTGCCGTCGACACGGAACACCTGGATGCGGTTCGCCGTGCGGTCGCAGACATACACGTAACCGTCGTTCGAGACGTCGGCGCAGTGCACAGGACCGCGGAAGTGCTGGTAGGTCGCCGCCGGGTCGTACGGACCCTGAGCCGCTGCCGCCTTGTCGTCCGGCGGACGGCCGTAGGCGCCCCAGAACCGCTTCATCGTGCCGGTGTCGGCATCGACAACCGCGACGCGGCGGTTGCCGTAGCCGTCAGCGACGAACACTTCGTTCGTCGGCGCGTAGAAGAAGGTCTTGGCCGGGGTCAGGAACCGGGTCTTCGACATGCTGTCCGGCTGCAGCCCGCCCTCTTCCTGCTTGATGCCGACCTGCAGCAGGAACTCGCCGTCGGACGTGAACTTCAGGATGTGCCCGTCGGTACCGCCACCGTTGGCGCCGATCCAGACGTTGCCCTTGTTGTCCACATTGAGGCCGTGATTCGATCCGGGCCACTGCCAGTTCGGACCGTCCTGCCCGCCCCAATGGCGGAGCAGCGTGCCGTCCTGCGCGAACTCGAGGACCGGCGGCGCCTGGCTGCAGCACTCGCCCGTCTTCTGATCCGCGGCGCCTTCAATAGCATCGAGAGCGTCCGGGCGGTGGAGCATCCAGACGTGATCCTGCGCGTCGACCCAGAGGCCGATCGACTGCCCCTGATACCAGTTGTTCGGCAGCGGCTTCGGGAAGGTCGGGTCGACCTCGAACCGCGGCACCATGACGGGGTTCCCCGACTGGGCCTCGGTCTGCTGTTCGAGCAGCACCTGCGTGGTCCCGAGGACCGCCAGGCTGGCGACGAACGTCGTGCCAATCAGAAGATTGCGTTTACGTGTCATACGTATCTCCAGAGCGTCCTACTGGCGCACGAACTTCTGCACCCGCTTGCCGTGGTGCGTTTCGCCCGTGTACACGTTGCCGCCCGCATCGGTCGCCACTGCATTCACGACGAGAAATGTTCCAGGATACCGGCCGCCCTGTCCGAACGTCCCCACTTCCTTCAGGTCCGAGCGGTTCAGGATGTGGACTTTCTTGTTCACACCATCGGCGACGAACAGATACCGCTGATCCGCGGACACCGCCACATCCCATACCGAGCCCGATGCGTTGATCACGCCGAAGCTGCCGGCGAGCACCCCGCCCATCGTGTTCGGGGCGATCACGCCTTCGCGGAGGTACTTGCCGCTGCGGTCGAACACCTGGATCCGGTTGCTGCTCTTGTCGCAGACATACACCTCGCCGTCGCGGGCGAGCTCGATGCAGGAGATGTCGCGGAACGACTTCGCGGCCGGACCGCCCGCCGTGTAGGGACCGGGATCGGCGCCGGCGGCCTGTTCCCCGTAGGCGAACCACTGCCGCTTGAAGGCACCGCTCGTCGCGTCGAACACGACGACGCGGCGATTCCCCATGTCGCCAACGAACACTTCGTTCGTGGCCGAGTCCACGGCAACAGCCGAGGGCCGATTGAGCGTCGTCGGGCTCAGCTCCGTCTTGCCAGGCGTGCCGATCGTCAGCAGGTGACGGCCGTCACGCGAGAACTTCAAGACATGCGCGTCGGCGGGAGGCGCTGCGGCCGGTGCGCCACCTGCGGGCGCCGGCGGAGGACCGCCGCGGCCAGCCGGTGCGGGATCGGAGCCCGCCGCGGTGATCCATACGTTGCCACCCGCGTCGACAGCGATGCCGCCCGGCACTTCGGGCCACTTGTAGCCGGAGCTCGGACCGCCCCAGCTCGAGACCAGGTTGCCGGCGGTGTCGTACTCGAGCACATAGGGAGCCGCGAGGCAGCAGACGCTCGACGACGGCGCCTGACCCGGGTTCGGATACATGCCGCGCTCGTTGCCTTCGAGCGAGGCGTTGCCGCGATGCACCACCCACACGCGGTTCATGTGATCGACGGTCACGCCAGTCACTGAACCGATCACCCAGTAGTCCTCCGCGAACGGCCGCGGGAACCACGGATCGACTGAGTACACGGGCGCGCTCTGAGCGGCCGTGTCCTGTTGAAAGACGGTCAGCCCGATCCCGACCGCCACCAGCAGTGCCAGGACTGCCGCCCCGAAAGAGAGCCGGACACGATTCCGCTTCATACCGCTCCTCCTGGAATCACCCATCGGCTCGCGAAGAAGCTCATGCGAGAGGCCACAGTATACGCAGTTCCCAACAGTTCGGTGACAGTTTGTCGCACCTTGCGAAGACGCTCCCGCCCGTCCCGCCCTACCCGCCCCTCCTGCCCTACCTGCCCTACCCGCCCCACCTGCCCCACCTGCCCTACCCGCCCCTCCCGCCCGTCCTGCCCTCCCGCCTGTCTTCCCGTCCGAAAAATCTGTTACCCTTCGGCGGGATTTGCCATGAACACACGAAAAATGGCCCCGCTTGCGGGGTTTCTTCTCGTTGCCATCATCGGTCTGCTGACGCTGCCGCTCAGAGCTCACGAAATCCCGACATCCACGCGCATCCAGATGTTCCTGCGCGCCGAAGGAAACGTCCTGCGGGTGCTGGTACGCGCGCCGTTATCGGCCATGCAGGACTCGACGGTCTGGCCGCTGAACGGGGTCTACCTGGTGCTCGGCGAATCGCACCAGACGCTGCTCGACGCGGCGCAGGTCTACGTCGCCGACAACATCGACATCTTCGAGGGCGACCGCCAGCTTCCGTATCCGCGGATCGTGGCGGCCCATGCGGCGCTTCCGTCGAGCCGGGCGTTCGACTCGTATGAGGCGGCACTGGCCAGTCTGATGGGAACGCCGCTGCCGGACGATTCCGAGTTCGTCTTCGAGCAGGGCATGAACGACATCCTGCTCGAGTACCCGATCGAATCGGCCGACTCCCGCTTCTCGATCTATCCCGATTTCTTCATGCTGGGGCTGCAGGTCACGACCGTGCTGCGGTATATCACGCCAGACGGGGCCGAGCGGGCATTCGAGATTCATGGCGACCCGGGTATGGTCCGCCTCGACCCGCGCTGGCACCAGGCTGCGCTGCGATTCGTCTCGTCGGGCTTCGATCACATTCTCGACGGCATCGACCATCTGCTCTTCCTGCTCTGCCTCGTGATCCCGTTCCGGCGCCTCAAGTCGCTGCTGCCGATCGTGACCGCCTTCACGATTGCGCACTCGATCACGCTGATCGCCTCGGCCTACGGCATCGCGCCAGACTCGCTCTGGTTTCCGCCGCTGGTCGAGACGCTGATCGCGGCGTCCATCGTCTACATGGCGCTCGAAAACATCGTGTCGCCGGGGCTGAAGCGGCGCTGGCTGATCGCATTCTCGTTCGGCCTGATCCACGGCTTCGGCTTCTCGTTCGCGCTGCGCGAGACGCTGCAGTTTGCGGGCGCGCACCTGGTCACGTCGCTCCTGTCGTTCAACATCGGCGTGGAGATCGGCCAGATCTTCGTGCTCTGCTTCTTCGTGCCCGCGCTGTTCCTGCTCTTCAAGTACGTGGTCGACGAACGCGTCGGGACGATCATCCTGTCGGCCCTCGTCGCGCATACCGGCTGGCACTGGATGACCGAGCGCGGCAGTCAGCTGATGCTCTACCAGTTCTCCTGGCCGGTGTTCGACGCGATCTTCTTCGCGGGCTTCGTCCGCGGTCTGATGGTCCTCGTCGTCGCCGCGGCTGCCGCGTGGCTGATCTCGCTGGTGATCGGCGATTCGGCGAAGGAAGCGAAGGCGTAGGGCTCCGGGCTCCGGGCTACAAGACTTCAGGCTACGGGCTACAGACTTCAGGCGCGAGGCTTGCGAAGAAACAAGCTGTCGAGAAGCCTGCTGACCGCCAACAGCCCGGTCATTGCTCGCCCGAAGCCCGTAGCCTGCCTAGTGCACGTGCACGAAGTCCGCGACGTAGCACCCCACCGCGTCCGTGCGCGGCGTGGCGACGGCCCGTCCGTTGAGCGTGGCATCGATCGCGTCCGCAAGGTCGTGACGCGAGGCCGCGGGGCGCTCGACTCCCAGCCTCACATACCGATCGTCAATGCGTCCCCGGTACACGACCTGACGCGACGTGTTGTACACGACCGCCTCGGGTGTGACCGTCACGCCAGCGTCGCGGACCAATGCGTGCTCCGGATCGCGAACCACGCGGCCCGGATGACCAAAGGCGCTCTGGTGCTCCCGCACCGCATCCGGCGAGACCAGCGGGTTCGCATAGACGAGCAGAAACTCCGCACCGAGAGGCTCGAAGCGCTCGTGGAGCCTGCGCAGTTCCGGCGCATAGCGATTCGACACCGGGCATTCGACATCCACGAAGATGACGACCAGCGCCCGCGCCCCGCGTGCCATCACGAGTGGATCGACCTGACGTCCCTCGAGATCGAGCACGCGCACCGGATCGGCAGCAGACGCTTCACCGACTGCGAGCAACGTCACGGTGATCGCCGCGATGACGACGGTCGAGCCGGCGCGAAGCATGCGGCGCCGAAGACGTGCACCCATCACCGGAAGCCTAGCACGCCGCTGATCGTGCCTGTAGCCCAGGAGCCTGAAGCCTGTAGCCTGCTGTATCGTGATGCCCATGGCAGATCTCGTCCGCTACGACGTTCGCAACAGAATCGCCGTCATTACCATCGATAATCCGCCCGTCAACGCTCTTTCTCCCGAAGTCTGGAAGGCTGTCGTCGAACAGGCGCGCCGTGCGGACGTGGATACGTCGGTTGACGCGACGGTCGTCACTGGCGCCGGCTCGACGTTCGTCGCCGGCGCCGACATCAACATCTTCAAGACGCTTCGCACCCGCGAACAGTCGCTGGCGCGCTCGGCCGAGATGCACGCACTGCTCATGACGCTCGAGGACTGCGCCAAGCCCGTCGTTGCGGCAATCCATGGCAACGCCCTGGGCGGCGGCCTCGAGCTCGCGATGTCCTGTCACTACAGAATCGCGGCGCAGGACGCGAAGGTCGGTCAGCCCGAAGTCCTCCTTGGACTGATCCCCGGCGCCGGAGGTACGCAGCGTCTGCCCCGCCTGACCGATCCCGCAACCGCGCTGCAGATGTGCATCGACGGCAAACCCGTACCTGCCGGTAGAGCCGCAGCGGCCGGCATCCTCGACCGCATCGTCGAAGGCGACCTCCTGGGCGAGGCGATCGCAATCGCGCGGGAGCTTGCGGATCGAGGGGAGCGCCGCAGGACACGCGAGATCGCCTTCGACTCCGCACGAGCGGCAGCGGGCGTCGAAGCCTGCAAGCGGGCACGCGCGGGCCTCACCGGGGCAAAGGGCGCCGCGGCTGCCGTCGCTGCCACCGACGCCATCGAAGCGTGCTTCACGCTCCCCTTCGATGCCGGGTCGCTGCGCGAACGCGAGATCTTTGCCGACTGCGTCACGTCGACGGAATCAAAGGCGCAGCGGCATCTTTTCTTCGCCGAACGGGAGGCCGCGAAGATTCCCGACATCGCGAAGGACACGCCGGTCACGGAGATTCGCCGTGCGGCGATCGTCGGCGCCGGAACCATGGGCGCGGGGATCGCCATGGCGTACGCCAGCGCGGGCATCCCGGTCCTGCTCAAGGACGTCGACGAGACCGCGCTCGCGCGAGGACTCGCGACGATCCGGAAGAACTACGACTCGTCTGTCGCCAAGGGCCGTCTGTCACGCGAGGCCTGTGAGCGGACGTTGGCGTTGATCACGCCGACGACAACGTTCGACGGCTTCGACGCGGTAGACATCGCCGTCGAAGCCGTCTTCGAGCAGATGGACCTGAAGCGGACGACGTTCGTGGATCTCGGACGTGTCACACGTCCGGACTGCATCCTCGCGTCGAACACGTCAACGCTCGACATCGACGAACTGGCGCAGGCGAGCGGACGTCCCGCGCAGGTCATCGGTCATCACTATTTCAGCCCCGCCAACATCATGAAGCTGCTCGAG
>JBFWPD010000203.1:0-7048 GCA_050250175.1 Vicinamibacterales bacterium | reverse complement strand
AGCTTCCAGAACGGAATCACGTTCTGCGCTCGCGCGATGTTCGGGCCGCCATTGGTCGTGACGAAGTAATGGTGAGGCCGATGAGCCTCGCCATCGACTCGCGCCGCTTCGGTCGAGAACGCGTCGAGCCGCGCCGACCTGGCGAGCTGCTCGTCGCCCACCGATGCGCGGTAGCGATTGATCTCCGAGACACAGAACGCCGTGTCGGCCTCGAGGTTCAGAGGGCTCGACGCACTGGCGACGGTGTCGGGCGAGACCGGGCTGCCGGGGATCGCGCATGCGGTCGCCGAGACCGCGATCACGAGGATCAGAAGCGTTCTGCCGAATCGTGCAAGCGATGTGTGCGTCACGCCCCTGACGAGGGGCAAGGAAGGTGCCAGTCCGGCGGGTGGTTTTCTGGGCCTCTATTGAGGGAGCTTCAGGCCGAAATCGTGCGATCCCGCCCAGGCATCCGCACAGGATGACGCAGGACCGCCCGCATCCACCGGGCAGACTTCGTCACGGCCTTGCGATTTCGTAATTGTTCCTAGACCGCGGCGACGACGCTCGCGGCGGCGATCCGCCGCCGCTGCAGGCTCGCCTGGTAGTGCTCCTCGAGAAACTCCACCCCGTCGGCCGTGATCGTGAGCTGGGAATTGTCTCCGCGGGCAACCAGGCGCTTCTGCACCAGATACCAGATGGTGAACTCCAGGTGCTCGCGCGGCCGTCCGGTCATGCTCTCGAGATCAAGGTCGAAAATGCCCGGGCTCCGCGGCTCCATTCTGCGGCGCGCGTAGAGCAGGTCCAGGACGGTCAGCCGATACATCCGCTCCAGCGACACGTCGTTACCGTCCCCACCGCCATCGCCGCGGCCCTCGACGCCTTCCAGGAAAAGCTGCCGCCTGTCCCGGCGCATCTTGTGGTACGCCACGTCGTACTGCGCCCGGCGTTCAGGGTCGCTCAGGACGGCGTACGCATCGTGCAGCTGTCGAAAGCGGTCGGCGTCGCCGCTTGTGGAGTTGTCCGGGTGTGCCTGCTGCGCCAGGAGGCGGTAGACACGCTGGACAATCTCCATGTCAGCGTTGGAGCTAATCTGAAGGAGCTCGTAGTAGTCAGGAATGGCTTCCACGTTGTTTTCACCAGCTTTTCGAAGACCCGCTTCCGAGGGGGCAGAATGCCCCCTACACCTTCTCGGCTGACCGGGACATCGGCAATACGGTCGTGCTGGCTTTCGCCGTTCGGCGTCCTAACTGGCGTCGCTGACCGAGCTCATGTTAAACCGGTCCACCCGAGCTGGCGGCGTCCGGATTCGCAAAAATTCATCGTGCTCGCGCGGCAGGGCCGCGCCTGTCCGTCCGACTTCGACGGTCTGGGCGAAGGCGGCAATCGGGCTCATGTTCCAGCGGAAGTTGTTCACCGACCCCTTGACCTCTCCCTGCTCCACCAGAAACACGCCGTCCCGCGTCAGTCCGGTCACGAGCCCGGTCTGAGGATCGACCGTGCGGATGTACCACAGACAGGTGACGAGCAGCGCACGTTCGGTCTCGGCGATCATCTCGTCGAGCGACTGCCCTCCTCCATCCACGATCAGGTTGTCCACGTACGGCGTCGGTTCGGATGCAGACACGCGCCGGGCCCAATAGCGCGGGGTGATCAGATTCAGGAGCTCGCCGTCGCGGATCCATTCGGTCCTCGGGATCGTCACGCCGTTGTCGAAGACCGACGTCGCCTCGTCCGAGCCGCTGCTGACGTGAAATGACGCCGCCGGAATCTCCTCGTCCCCGGGATCCGAGTGCATGGTGACGCGCCCGAAGAGCCTCTCTCCGATACGGGTGCCCCCGCCCGTCCGCGAGTACGGACTCCGGCCTTCGTCAGCATCGCGCCTGATCATCGACGCATACGCTTCGAGCGCCAGATCCGCGGTACACGAAGGCGACAGCAACACCTCGTAGGAGCCCGCCGGCAGGGCGATTCTCCTCGCCGACCACGAGAGCCGTTCCCGCAGCGTTTCCAGAAGCTCCCCTGGGTCGACAGTGTCGAATTGATGGGTCGCAATACCTGTCCACGCGGAGTGGACGAAGTCCGGGGTCTTTCCTGTGATCGCCACCCGTCCCATGTGGTTCGCATGGCGGCGCCGGACTCCCGTCGAGGTTGCGAGCCAGATGGTGGAGGCCGTGTCGTCGACGTACCCGAAGGTCGCGACGTCCGCCCGGCGGGCTCTGGCGAACATCGCGTTCAGCTTTGGCGTAAATCCATCGAACACATGGATATCGCTCGATGCGGGCGGCGCCTGCCAGTCGAGCAACACACCGTCGCCTTCGATGAGCGGCATGTAGTCGGGCGCTTCCGGCCGTCGGCGGCACGATTCCTCCGACTCGCGGACCATCGCCTCGAGCGCTTCCGGCGGAAAGTGCGTCCTCGTCACCGACGCGACACGGCGGCCAATCACTGACACGACCGTGAGCGACACCTGTTCGGTCTCGCCGTTTGTCGTGACGGTGTTGTTCGCCCATCGCACGTTGGTCACCGCATCGCGGCGGCCAATCACCATGCAGGCGTCAGCGCTGGACAACGCCAGGGCACGCTCGACCGATTCGGCGACCGGGATCAGGCGCCCTCCGCAGCGGTGTTGAGGACGTTGATTTGACGGAAGCGGGCCGCAGGACAGCCGTGCGACACGGGCGCAACCTGTCCGGGCTGCCCCTTTCCGCAGTTGAAGGCGCCCCCCAGAACGTAGGTGGAGGGGCCGCCGACTTCATCCATCGCGTTCCAGAAGTCGGTCGTTCTCGACTGGTACGCGACGTCCTTCACCTGACCGACGATGCGGCCATGACGGATGCGGTGGAACACCTGTCCGGTGAACTGGAAGTTGTAGCGCTGCATGTCGATCGACCAGCTCTTGTCGCCGACGATGTACAGGCCGTCTTCCACCCCGCCGATCAGATCGTCGAGCGTGACCGGGCGCTGATTGGGCTGCAGCGAGACGTTCGGCATGCGCTGCAACGGCACATGTGCCGGGGCGTCTGCAAAGGCGCAGCCGTTCGATCGGCCGAATCCCTGCCGCCGCGCCATCTGCCGATCGAGCTGGTACCCGACCAGCACACCATCCCGCACGATGTCCCAGGTCTGGGCGGCCACACCCTCGTCGTCGTACCCGATGGTCGCGAGGCCGAACGGTGTTTCCCGATCGCCGGTCACGTGCATGCCCGGCGCACCGAACTGCAGGGTACGCAGCTTGTCGAGCGTCGCGAAGGAGGTGCCGGCGTAGTTCGCCTCGTATCCGAGCACCCGGTCGAGCTCCGTCGAGTGGCCGATGGACTCATGAATCGTCAGCCAGAGATTCGTCGGATCGATCACCAGGTCGTACCGGCCTGGCGCAATCGACGGCGCCGCCATCTTCTCGGCAAGCCGCGCAGGCAACTGGTCGGCGCGCCGGCCGAAGTCCTCGATGGTGGTGAAGTACTCCCAACCGCGCCCGGCAGGCGGGACCGCGATGCCCATCGTCTCGAAGGCGCCGGTCTTCCGGTCGATTGCGACAGCGACGAGGTCGCCTCGCACGCGGACCCGCTGCTGCGTGAGACGCGACCCGGCCAGTGAGGCCAGGAACTTCTGTTCGCGCACCAGCTGCAGTTCCGCCGTCGAGTGATTCACCGTCTTCGACCGCAAGACCCGTTCGTTCAGGTCGAGCAGGAATGCAATCTTGTCGTCCTCCGAGACGGTAAACGGATCGATCTCGTAAGACGAGACGTACGAGTCCACATGGACCGGCTCGTCGGCCAGCACGACCGGTTCGGTGTTGAGTGGAGCGAGCGAGGCAGCGACGTCGAGCGCCCGCATGGCGGTGGCCGCCGCGGCCTCGGGGGTGAGCTCGACGCCTGACGCAAACCCCCAGGCACCCTTGTGGACGACTCTCACGCTGTAGCCGATCGTCTCCCCCAGGGTGGACGACTGGAGCTCTCGATCGCGCGCGACGATGTGCTGGCCGTTGAGGCGTTCGAAGCGGAAATCGGCGTGACTGGCCGACGCGGCTCGCGCACGATCGAGCGCCGCATCGGCCAGGGCGGAGAACGGGAGCGACAGGAACTCAGGATCGAGCACGGGAAACGCGCCCGATTCTTGATGAGCTCGCTGCCCGGCGTCAAGGGCCGCATCGCCCTTGCGCGCAAAGTGAGACTCGCTGTTGACTTCACGCGCTCAGTACGTCACGCGCACGCGATAGCGAACGACGGTCTCGCCTTCGCCCGGCACCGGCGCCACGAAGCGCGCTGCCCACGCATCGGTCTTCGTCCACTCGTGGGTCGAGCTCAGAATCCGCCACGTGCCGCCAATCGGTTCGTTCACCTCGACCGAGATCGCGGTCGTCTTGTGATTCCGCAGGGTCACCTCGTACTCGACTTCGTAGACCTCGCTCGCGATCCGCTCGAAATCCACCTGTTTCCGTTCAGCGACGACGTCGAAGGCATTGCCGATCTTCACGTTGAGGGTCTCATCCTTCGGCGTGTGATTGATTCGATCTTCGCCGGCAAACTGCAGGCCGCCCTTCGAGTCGGCCTGATATACACGCACGACACCCGCCGGCATCGGCATCCCCAGTCCGTCCTTCTCACGGTTCTCGAACTGGTAGTAGACCTGCACGACGTCCTTGATGGGCGAGCCGGGATGCCGGGCGTTCCGGTAATAGAACGCCTGGCCGTCGACGACGTACCGCTTCTGCACGGGAATCCCCGTCCCGCCCAGGAGACTGAGCTGCTTTGTCTCGTTGTTGTTGATGCTCGTCTTCCGCCCCAGGGTGTACAGGTGGTATTCGGAAAACGCCTCCTGATTCATCGGCGCCGGTGCCGCGGCGCCCTCCTGTATCGCCATGTCGGCAACACGCGCCCTCAGCATCTCCTGGCGCACACGATTCAGATCGCCCGCGATGAACTGCACGTTCGCGTTCGGGAATGCAGTCCCGCTGCCATTGGTGAGCGTGACCCAGCCGTCGAGATCGGCCGCACTGTCGTCCCTGGACACCGTCAACACGTAGTCGGCGTTCCATGACAGCTGTCCCGCCAGATACGACGCTTCCACCCGATGGCTCGAGGCGCCGGTGTTGTCGAGCGTCCAGATGAGCGTCGGTCTCGAGTAGAGGCTGCCCGGAAGCTCCGGGAACCGGATGTGATCCGCGTGCATCCCCGTCACGATCTCTTCCCCGATCTGCCAGACGGGTGCCGTGTTGTAGCTGAGGAGCCTCGCCGTGGTCTCTTCCGGGACCGTGGTCCCGCCTTCCTGCCGGACTCGAACGAGTGTCACGTCGCGGCCGACATACTTTCGCAGCAGCTTTTCCGGATCCAGCAGATCGAACTCGTAGTTCTGTTCGAGCACGCTGACCCTCGACGGCTCGGTGAGCGATCGGAAGTGCACCGTTGCGGGATTTACGGTCGCGGCGATGTCCATGAAGTTGAGGTGCGACACTCCAGGCGAGAGCGTGAGGCGGCGGACGTCCCGGACGAGCGCGAGGTCGCTGTTGTAGACCGTGACCGACAACTCCTCCTGGTCGTCGAGCGTGGTCTCGCCGTCCTGCGGAACCGCCGCGTGGGACACGACCTCCGCGGGAGAGTGGAGGGCCGGCAGCAGCGCGGCGAGCGAGACAACGATGGCGGGAATCCAGAGGCGCAATGACATGAACCGCTCCTTTCGAACGCGGGCCCTGTCCGGGCCCTTCTGTTCGTAGAACGGTGGCGCTCAGAATTCTTGCGGGGGGCTCGGCGCCCAGGTGAGGCCGCCGTCGACCGTCCGGAAACGGCGGCCGCTCGACGCCGTCACCGTCGCCTGCAGTCTGTCCGCTGCCAGGACCCCGAGAAGATCCAAGCGTTCGGGCAGCGGACGCTCGATCCAGCCTTCGCCGTCGACTGTCACGAGGACAACGCCCGACGATCCCACCAGCCAGCACACGCCGGCGCCCGGCGAGCTTCCGGCCGCGACTGGCGGGACGCCCGTCCGCTGTACGACCCAGGTGGTCCCAGCGTCTGCCGAAAACTCGATGCGGCCATCGATCACCCTCCAGGTGTGCGTGGAGTTGATCGACGTCACCACGAGAGGCGCCGGAGACTCGGCGAGTGACGCTGCCGCGTCAGCTGCTGGTGCCGCGGCCGATGGCGCTGCTGCGGCCAGCCTTTCCTGTTGATTGAATGTCTCCGCGCGCGCGCGGGCAGGCGCCGCCCCGGCATTGGCAGCAGCCGGTTCGGCCTGCGCATCTGCTCGGGCGTCATCAGCGGGAGCGGGCGCCGCTTTCGCGAGTGCCGGCTCCGTAGTCGTCGCCTGCTCACGCCGCGCTGCCGCCGCGTCCGCGGGCGGCGCGGCGGAAGGCGTCGCCTCAGGCGCGGCCGGCGCGAAGCGTCCGCCCGGCGCAACCTCCTCTGCCGGCGGCGCCGCCGCCTGCTGGCCGACTTCGACGGGCCCCGGGGATGACCCAGGAAGAGCCAGCCAGATCGCCAGCGCGGCGGCAGCCGTGGCAGGCACGAGCCAGCCCGGATTCAGACCGCGCTTCCACCAGGGGATCGCGACCGGGGCGGCACTCTGCTCAGAGAGCGCATCCGTCAGCGTCGCAAGAATCGCGCGGCATCGCGCGCACTGTGCGAGATGCGCTTCAGTGTCCACACGCTCGCGAGGAAGCAGTGTGCCCTCGCTCCACGCGGCAAGCGCCTCGACTTCGAGGCAGGCACCGGACGGGACGTCGCCACGGAGGGCTCCGGACCTCCGGAGAAGACGCGCCACGAGCTCGTCCGTGTCGAGGCGGTCGCCGTCCGACTTTCCGGACCTGTCGTCGATCGGGCTCGTCACGATGTCCCTCTGGGTACTTGAACGATCGACCCTCTGTCCTCTTGCGCGTCGAGAACGCGGCGGAGGTCGAGGCTTCCGGGATCCTGGACAAGGCTGGCCAGGCACTCCTGCACTTCAACCGGGTCCATGCCGCCTGCCGCGAGCGCCCTTTCGACCTCCTGCCGGACATGCCGGCGGAGCCGCGCAAGCTGCCGCGAGACGGTGGCTTCGTGCTCCCCAAGCATCCGCCCGATCTCGGCAAGCGTCC
>JBFWPD010000202.1:0-7059 GCA_050250175.1 Vicinamibacterales bacterium | reverse complement strand
CTTCCTGCGGAAACAGGGCAAGCCGTCCTACGACGAGAGCATCACCGCCGAGGAGAAGACCACGGCGGAGGGTATCGAGATGGAGAAGGACGACCTGTACGACGAAGCGGCTCGAATCATCGTGCAGAGCGGCCAGGCGTCGATCTCGTACCTGCAGCGGCGGTTGCGCATCGGCTTCAGCCGTGCCGCACGCCTGGTGGACATGATGGAGGTGGAGGGACTCGTCTCCCCCGCCGCCGGTGGCAAGGCCCGCGAAGTGCTGGTCGACAAGGCCTATTTCGACGAAGTGGACGCGCAGCTGCGGTAACCGTGGCGTGATGACCGGACGCTGGCTTCAACTCGTGCTCACAGCGGCCTGCTGCTGGCAGGCAGTCGCGTCGGGACAGGTGTCCCGATCGGACGACGCGCTGTTCGCCGATGCGATGGCCAAGGAAAAGGCTGTGCGAACCGCGCTCGGCGGTTCCCTCGGCGCGGAGGCGGTCCTGAAGGCTGTTCGTACGGTGGTCGAGGACTACGACAGCTTCGTCCGGGATTATCCCGACAGCTCGCAGAGCGACGATGCGCTCTGGAATGCGGCAACGCTTTCACTCGATGCGTTTCGCAAGTACGGAGACCCCTACGATCAGCAAACAGCCCTGGGCTTCATGAGGCGCCTCGCGGCCGACTATCCGGGGGGGGCGCTCGCGAGAAAGGCGTCGGACGCGCTCTCAACGGCGTCCAGCGCGACACAGGTGCGAACGACCGAGCCGGCGCGACGCACCGCGCCGGCACCGGCGGCCGCTGCCGGACGTCCGAAGCTTGCGACGATTTCTGACATCGAACGGACGGTGCTCGCCGACACGATTCGAATCACGATCACCCTCGACGCCGAGGTCGCGTATCGCGAGGAGCGGCTGAGCAATCCGGAACGGTTCTACGTGGATCTGTCGGGGGTCCTTCTCGGTCCTCGACTCGCGGACGGCACCATCAGGTTCGACGGCGACAACCATCCGGTACGGCAGATTCGGGTCGGACGCCATCCAAACAACGTCGTCCGTGTGGTGCTCGAAGCCGCGGGCATCGCGACGTGCGAGAGCTATCCGATGTACGCGCCCTACCGCCTGGTCCTCGAGTGCGTGCCCGAAGGCGTGAAGCGGACGGTGCAGGTGCACAGTCACGAGCTGTCGCAGCGCGTGGCGGCTCCGCCGAGCGTGACGGTCCCGGTCGCCGCTCGTCACGTCGAACGACACAGTCCGGCCGTTACGGGTCTTCCGGGCTCGGTGACGACACCGGTCATATCACTTCCCCCGCCGCTCCTTGCGACCCAGGCGATCAAGTCGAACTGGGGACTCATCCGGCCAAAACGTGTGGTCGGAATGTCAAAGCTTGCCGATGTCGCAGCGGCTGCGGCAGCGCAGACGGCGGCGTCGGAGGTCGCGGCAATGACGCCGACGCAGAATCTCGAGGGTGGATTCTCGATTGCGCGGCAGCTGGGTCTCACGGTGTCGCGAATCGTGATCGACCCGGGACACGGTGGACAGGATCCGGGGGCGAGGGCCAGCGGCACGACCGAAGCGGAGATTTCGCTCGACATCGCCCTGCGTCTCGAACGGCTGTTTCAACAGGAGCCGAATGCCGAGGTCATCCTCACCCGCCGGCGCGATGTCTTCGTGCCGCTCGAAGAACGCACGGCGATTGCGAATCGTGAAGGCGCGGATCTGTTTCTGTCGATCCACGTCAACGGGAGCAGGAACCGGAAGGCAGGCGGAGTCGAGACGTACTTCCTGAACTTTGCCAGCAACCAGGACGAGGCGGAGGTTGCCGCACGGGAGAACGCCGTCTCCGCTCAGTCGATGGGCGCGCTCCAGGACGTCGTCAAGGCCATCACACTGAACAACAAGCTCGACGAATCCCGGGACTTTGCGACGCTCGTTCAGAGCGAACTGGTCACGACGCTGCGCCCCGCGAACGAGGCCGTGAAGGATCTGGGGGTGAAGCAGGCGCCTTTCATGGTGCTGATTGGCGCCGCAATGCCGAGCGTGCTTGCCGAGGTCTCGTTCCTGACAAACGCGCAGGAAGCCCGTCTGCTCAAGAGCACGGCATATCGGCAGCGGATCGCGGAGGCGCTCTTCGCGGCGATCAGGAAGTATCAGACGTCGCTGAAGTCCATCGACGCCGTCGCGCTGCAGGACACCGCGAGGTAGACCTGGCTACCCCGTCAGGCGACCGGGCCCATCAGAACCCAGAGGATTGTCCGAGCGCGACTTGCGCCAGAACATGAAGAATCCGAGCGCCCCGCCGATGACGATGGCGGCCACGGCGATCAGCCCGACGACGCCGACAGACCCCAGGAGGATGTCCACGACATCCTGCGCCACGTTGGGCGGCGGCTCCTGGATGTCGACGATGATTGGCGCCGCATCCTGGACGTTCATCGGGGCCAGCGCTCGGAGGTGAAGGCCAGTTCCGCGAGCGTGCGAACGGAGACTCCGCTCGGGCCTTTCGGCAGGTAGGGTCGCGCGTCCTCGGTCCATGCCGTACCGGCGATGTCCATGTGGACCCACGGGAGGCCGCCGGTGAACTCCTTCAGGAACATCGCTGCCGTGGCCGATCCCGCCGGCCGTCCGCCCACATTCGCGAAGTCGGCAATTTCGCTCTTGAGCTGCTCCCGATACTCGTCGTAAAGCGGAAGCGGCCACACTCGATCGCCGGCGAGCCTGGCGACGCGCCGTACCTCTTCGACCCAGGCATCCGGCGTGCCGAAGATCCCGCTAGCGATGCGTCCGAGCGCGATGACGACGGCGCCCGTGAGGGTGGCGACATCGACGAGGTGGGTCGCCCCGAGACGGCGCGCATACCAGAGCGCATCGCCAAGGATGAGGCGCCCCTCCGCGTCGGTGTTCAGGACCTCGACGGTCTTCCCTTCCGCACTCTTCAGGATGTCGCCTGGTTTGATCGCGCGCCCACCGGGCATGTTCTCGACAGCCGGAATCAGTCCGATGACCTTGATGGGTGCCTGAAGGGCGCCAATCGCATGCATTGCGCACGCCACTGCAGCCCCGCCGGACATGTCGTCCTTCATGCGGTCCATGCCGTCGGCGGGCTTGATGGAAATGCCGCCGCTGTCGAAGGTCACGCCCTTCCCGACAAGCCCGAGCACGGGACCGGCGGGGGCTCCGGGCGGATCGTGACGGAGGACGATCATGCGCGGCGCCTCGTCGCTCCCCTGCGCGACGCCGAGCAGCATGCCCATGCCGAGCTTCTCCATCTGCTGCTCGTCGAGCGTCTCGATCTTGAGTCCGCCTCCGGCTACGTCCACCACCCTGTCGGCAAAGGCGCGCGGCGTCAACCGATTGCCTGGCTCGTTGACCATGTTCCGCGCGAGGTTGGTGCACTCGCCGAGGATGCGTCCGCGAGCGGATGCCGCATCGAGGCTGGAACTGCCGCCCGGCAGATCATGTTCGTGGACGGCCAGGGTGTAGCGTCCATCCCAGCGCGGAGCCGGCTCGACGGTTTTGTAGCTGCCGCCCTCGAACTCGGCGAAGGTCAACCCTTCGATCACTGCCTGAACAGTGCCGGGGACGTCCGGCGGCGCGCCCTCGGTGGGGGGCGCCGGCCGCAGCAGAAATCCGATGCGTCCGACACGGCGCTGCCGGGCAGCCAGGGCCGCCGACGTCGCCAGATGTCTGGCCAGCTCCCGGTCGTACCTTTCGCGCTTTCCGGCGCCGATGAGCGCGACACGCGCGGATTTCCAGGCGTTGTCGGTCACTCGAGCCAGGAAAATGTCGTGCGGTCGAGCGGCGAACTCCCTGGATCCGAGCGCCCGGCTGATCTCACCGGCGACGGCGCGGTCGAGCGATTCGAACTGTGCGGCCGGAGAATCCTCCTCGAACCACGGGATCACGAGGAGCTCGGAGTCGATGGCGGAAAGCGCGGCAGTCGTGAAGACAACCGGGGACGTCGCTGTGGGTGCTGGCATGAAGGCCTATTATCCTCGAACGCCGTTGTGGGGCCCATTGGCGCCCCGGTACAATTGCGCGTGGAAGCCTCAAGAGGATCAAAGCGGACATGAACAGGCTCTCTCGCGGCGTGCTGGCGGCAGGATGCATTGCAGCCTGTCTTTCGGCTGCCCTCGTTGCGCAGGACGACGACGAGTCGCTTCGCCCCCGGATCACGCTGAGGGGCCAGCCCGCCATATCCGTCGCACCGGCACGGATCATCTTCACCGTCAATCTGGTGGGTGGCGCGAACGACTACGAGGACTACTACTGCCCGACGATCGAGTGGGAGTGGGGCGACGACACGGTCTCGGAGTCGTCCAGCGACTGCGACCCGTACGTAGCCGGGACGTCCGAGATCCGGCGGCGCTTCAGCGTGGAGCGCACCTTCGAGTTCGACGGCACGTACCGCGTCTTCGTTCGCCTGAAGAAGCGCGATCGTGAAGTGGGTACCGCAAGTACGACCGTAACCGTCCAGCCCGGCGCGCTCTAGGCGCGCTCGTCGGCGCGAACCGCCTGAAACTTCCCTTCCTGCCACTCGAACAGTCGCAGCACTGGCATCGGTCCGGCCAGACTGACGATCGCATAGACGGCGTCCGTGTAGGTGACGCCGGCGGCGTCGGTCGCCGACGGCTCGGCAGGCGAATTCGGATGCGAATGGTAGTAGCCGACGACGTCGAGGCCCAGCCGCCGCGCGTCGCGGCGGGCGTCGATATGGCCCTTGGGATCGAGAAGGAACCGGCAGGGAGAGGCCGCGATGTTCTCGACCGGGACCGCCTGGACGATCTCCCGTCCGCGACCGACGAGCACGCCGCAGCACTCGCGCGGCCGCTCACGTTCCGCGTGCTCGACGATGGCGTGTGTCGTGCCGGCAGCGAGGGTCCAGGATTCGTCCACGTGCACGCACCCTGCTGCTGTCTCTAGCGCTGAAGCGCCGCCCGCCACCTGGCGGCGTCGCGGAACACCTCGGACAACCGGTCGCCGGACGGCAGGTCCTGGCGCAGATCCTGGAGCAGGGCGATCAGCGCGTCGAGAGCCGCACCGATCTCATCGGCGTTCGTGGCGCCGATGTCGCGCCAGATTTCGGCCGGACTCGAGGCCAGGCGGGTCGTGTCCACCAGACCGCGTCCGGCGAGCGCCAGTCCTTCCTCGCCAACCGAGTCGCCGACCACCTGCATGAGCGCGCTCGCGGTGAGCTGCGGCAGGTGACTGAGATACGCGAGCATCCGGTCGTGCGCGTCCGCTCCGATCACGCGCGGCTCGGCGCCCACGGCCCGGGCAAATGCAATGAGCTTGTCGAGCGCTTCGCCCTCGGCGTCCGTGCGGGGCGTGAACAGCCACGGGCGCCCCTTGAACAGATCGGGCCGGGCGTTCTCGAGTCCGCCCTTTGCGGCGCCCGCGAGCGGATGGCCGCCCACGAAGGTGAATCGTGAGGGGAGCTGGCGCGCGGCTTCCACGATCGATCGCTTCGTGCTTCCAGTGTCCGTAATCACCGAACGCACGTGGACGTGCCGGTCGAGCTCCTCGAGGAGGGCGAGGTTCTGACGCACGGGTGCCGCGAGGATGACGACATCGGCTTCCGCGAGGACGACCGGATCGTCGGCCGCGACGTCGATCGCGTGAAGGCGCATCGCCGTCTCGAGCACGTCCCTGTTGTCCACGGCGATGACCAGCGACGATGGCCAGATCTGTCGTGAGGCCAGGGCGATGGACCCGCCAATGAGTCCGAGTCCGACAATCCCGATCTTGTCGAAGATCGGCGGCTCGGTGCTCGGCCGATGGCCAGGCTGGATGACCGGCAGATCCATGTGAGCCTAACGTCCCCAGCCGTGCCGGACGGCGGTTTCGAGGCAGATGCCGCGGCCGATCGCGGGCGCGATGATGCGCAGCTCCGCCATCAGCCTGTCGAACTGCTGCGGGAACATGGACTGCGCGCCGTCGCTCAAGGCGTGATCCGGGTCGGTGTGGACCTCGATCAGCAGGCCGTCAGCGCCAGCGGCCACCGCGGCGCGAGCCATCGGCGCGACCATGTCGCGGCGGCCGGCACCGTGACTCGGATCGGCCACGATCGGCAGGTGGCTCAGCTTTTTCACGATCGGGATCGCCGAGATGTCGAACGTGTTCCGCGTCGCGGTTTCGAAGGTCCTGATGCCCCGTTCGCACAGGATGACGTCCTTGTTGCCGCCGCTCAGGATGTACTCGGCCGACAGCAGCCACTCCTCTATCGTCGCCGAGATGCCCCGCTTGAGCAGCACGGGCTTTCGCGCGTGACCGAGCTCCCGCAGCAGCGTGAAGTTCTGCATGTTGCGGGCGCCGACCTGGAACATGTCGCAGTAGCGATCGATCAAGGGGATCTGGCTGACGTCCATCACCTCGGAGACGAGCGCCATGCCTTCCGCGCTGGCCGCGTCGCGCAGCAACCGCAGGCCCTCCTCGCCGAGTCCCTGGAAGCTGTAGGGAGAGCTGCGCGGCTTGAAGGCGCCTCCGCGGAAGATCTTGGCACCGGCGCGCCGGACGGCGGCGGCCGTCGTGCGCACCTGCTGTTCGCTCTCCGCCGAGCAGGGCCCGCCCATGACGATGACTTCGTCGCCCCCGATCCGCACGTCGCCGACCGTCACGACCGTAGGTTCGGCCCTGAAGGTACGGCTGGCGAGCTTGTATGGCTCCGAGATCCGTACGACCTCGTGTACGCCCTCCATCATCGCAATCACATCGCGATCGGCGCGGCCCTGGCCGACCACGCCCAGGACGGTGCGAGCGACACCGGTCGACCGATGGACGTCCATGCCCATTTCGACCAGGCGCGCGACTACCAGTTCGATCTGCGGCTCTGTCGCCCGTTCTTCCATCACCACAACCATGCTGCACCTTTGAAATTGAGACTTAGGAATTGGGAATTGGGAATAGATCTGGGAGTGGAACGGGGGATGGAAGACGTCGAGCCCGTGCAGGACCCGGGCGCACTCCGCGCCGTGTCTCCCTCCTCACATTCCGAGTTCCATTCGTAGTTCCCGATTCCCAATTCCCAATTTCTACGCTCCGTCCGCTTCCTCGTGCACGACTCGACGCTCGAGCCGCCGCG
>JBFWPD010000201.1:0-7071 GCA_050250175.1 Vicinamibacterales bacterium | reverse complement strand
GCACTTCGGACACGGCTCGACGACGGGCCGGTTCCACAGCACGAAGTCGCAGTCAGGGTAGTTGGAGCAGCCGAAGAACACCTTGCCGCGCCGGGACTTCCGCTCGACGATCTCTCCGCCCTTGTCCGCGTCCTTCGGGCAAGCCACGCCGGTCGACTTGTGCTTGACGTACTTGCACTCGGGATACCGCGTGCACGCGGTGAACTCACCGAAACGGCCCTGCTTGATCACGAGGTTTGCTTCGCAGCGCGGGCACTTCTCCTCGAGAATCTGGTCTGGTTTCGCGGCTTTCAGTCCGCCCTGCTTCGTCGCGATGAGTTTCCGCGTCGTCTTGCACTCCGGATAGCCGGTGCAGGCCAGGAACTGACCGAACCGGCCGCGCTTGACCGCCATCGGCTTGCCGCAGTTCTCACACGGCTCGATCTCCTCCTCGCCGGTCTCGCTCTCGGGTTCAGTCTGCTCGAGCTCGCGAGTGTTCGTGCACTCCGGGTAGCCGCTGCACGCGACGAACGGACCGAACTTGCCGACGCGCTTCAGCATCGGCTTGCCGCACTTGTCGCAGGCCTCGTTGATGTCGATTCCCTTCTTGAGGTCCTGCATCTCCTTCCCGGCGCGCGCCAGGTCCTTCTTGAACTTGCGATAGAAGGCGGCGAGCGTCTTGACGTAGTCGGTCTCGCCCTGCTCGATCCTGTCGAGATCCTCCTCGAGGCTCCGCGTGTACTCGACGTCGATGATGTCGACGAAGCTGCGTGTCAGGAGATCGCTGATGAAGCGGCCGAGGGCCGTGGGCTTGAATCGGCCTTCGATCTTGTTGACGTAGTCGCGATCCTGCAGCACGCCGATGATGGAAGCGTAGGTGCTCGGACGCCCGATGCCGTTCTCTTCGAGCTCCTTGACGAGTGTCGCCTCGGTGTATCGCGCGGGCGGCTGCGTGAACTTCTGCTCGGGCCGCAAGGCACGCAATTCGAGTCGATCGCCTTCCGAGAGCGGTGGCAGCACGCCGGTCGCACCCTCGTCGTCTCCTTCGCCCTTGTCGGCAGCGTCCGGAGTCTCGCCCGGGGTCAGGCCGTAGGTGGCCATCCACCCCGCAAACTTCGGCACCGTCCCCTTCACACGGAAGACGTACTCCGCCGCGGCCGCATCCACAGTCGTTTCGTCGAAGGCCGCAGGTGTCATCTGCGAGGCCACAAAGCGATTCCAGATCAGGCGGTACAGCGAGTACTGATCCTGCGAAAGGAAGGGTCGCACCGTCTCCGGGTCGTACTGCATCGATGTCGGACGGATCGCTTCGTGCGCGTCCTGCGCGTCGGACTTCGACTTGTAGAAGTTCGGCTTCTCGGGCAGGTAATCCTCGCCGAACGACGTCCGGATGCGATCGCGCACCGCCGTCAGCGCCTCGGCCGACACGCGGACCGAGTCGGTACGCATGTAAGTAATGAGGCCGACGGCGCCATCGACGCCCAGCCCCGGCAACTCGATGCCTTCGTAGAGCTGCTGGGCGAGCATCATCGTCTTCTTGACAGGAAAGCGGGCGGTCTGCTGCAGCTTGCTGGTGATGAAAGGCGGCGGCGCATGGCGCTTCCGCTCCTTCGTGGTCACCGACTGCACGACCCATTCGGCTGCCTCGAGCCGCTTGACGATGGCGCCTGACTGCTCGGCATTGCCGACGCGAATCGTCTCGCCGTCCTTCTTGAGCAGCTTCGCGTCGAACTCCGGCGGCTGTGCGCCTGCGAGTCTCGCGAAGATGTTCCAGTACTCTTCCGGAACGAACTTTTCGATCTCCTGCTCGCGGTCGCACACAATCTTGAGCGCGACCGACTGCACGCGGCCGGCGCTCAGACCACGGCGGACCTTGTCCCAGAGCAGCGGACTGATCTTGTAGCCGACGAGCCGATCGAGGACGCGGCGCGCACGCTGTGCCGCGACCATGCGCTCGTCGATCGTCCGCGGGTTCTTGAGGGCGTCCTGGACCGCCTTCTTGGTGATCTCGTTGAAGGTCAGCCGATGGATCCGGCGCTTCTTGCCTGCCAGCTCCTGCGTCAGGTGCCAGCCGATCGCTTCCCCCTCGCGATCAGGGTCGGTCGCGACGTAGATGTCCGTGACATCCTTCGCAGCGTCCTTGAGCTCCTTGATCACTTTCTTGCGCGAAAGGATCGACTCGTACTGTTCGGCGAAGTCGTTGTCGACGTCGACACCCAGCTTGCTCTTCGGCAGATCGCGGATGTGCCCCATCGACGCGACGACCTTGAAGTCGCGCCCGAGATATTTGTTGATGGTCTTGGCCTTCGCCGGCGATTCGACCACGACCAGTGACTTCGGCATCGAGTGGTTCCTGTTTCCTCGCCCTCTGTTCGCAGGGCGCCCTTTTCTAGACCCTAGCACGAGATGTCAAATCCGCACGAACCGGCCGCCGCCGACCCGGGCGATCAGTCCGGCCAGTTCCAGCTCCATCAAGCGGGGCAACAATCGAGAAACCGGGAGGCCTGACCGCTCCGCAATCCCTTCGAGATCAGAGGCTTCGCCGGGGTCGAGGCTGGCGAGGACGGGGTCGGTCGACCGTGCGCCCGCTTGTGGATTTGACGCCGCGTCCGGCAGCGACGGTTTCAACTGGACAGGCGTCAGCCCGAGTTCTTCGAGCACGTCGCGCGCCGACTCGACAACACGTGCGCCGTCGCGCAGCAGGGCATGACCGCCTCTATTGCGCCCGTTCAGCACATTGCCTGGAACGGCGAGCACGTCGCGACCCTGCTCCAGCGCGCATCGCGCGGTGATGAGCGAGCCGCTCTTCTCGCCGGCCTCGACGACGACGACCGCTCGACAGAGGCCACTGATGATCCGGTTGCGGAGCGGGAAGAACACCTTGCGCGGCCGCGTCCCTGGAGAGAGTTCGCTCACCACGGCGCCTGCCTGCGCAATCTCCTCGGCAAGCGCACGATGCTCTGGCGGATAGATGACGTCTGCGCCGGACCCGAGGACGGCGATCGAGACTCCGCAAGTAGTGGCGCCGCGATGCGCCGCCGAGTCCACGCCGCGAGCCAGCCCGCTGACGACCGTCACGCCGAGACTCGCAAGATCGCCGCCCAGCCGTTCGGCCACCGCAAGTGCGTACGGAGAGCCCGCTCTCGATCCGACAACCGCCACGGCCGGCGCGTCGAACGCGGACACGTGTCCGCGGATCCAGAGCAGAGGCGGAGGATCTGAGATGGCTGAGAGCAACACCGGGTAGTGCGCATCTGCCCACGCAACGGCCGTGAGCCCACGCCTGCGGGCTTCCGAGAGGATGCCAGGCACCCGAGCGGCTGCCGCGTGGACATTGGCGTCGCCAGACGCGAGCAGTGACGAGGCCAGTGTGTCGGCCGGGCAGCCAGAGCGCAGCCGCTCGCCGATTAGACGGCGCAGTGAGAGAGGAAAGAGGGAGAGCGCGACGCAGTCTTCGAGAGCGGCCATGGGCACTCCTGGCGCACGGCCGACAAGGAAAGAGGCCCAGCCGCGCGCCTGTGGCGCGAGACTCGACCTCGCGGCGATTGTACGCGACGCGGACTGCGCGGGCATGGCGCACCGCCGGAGATCCACGTCAATTTGCGTAATCCTTCATCGCCCGATCAGGGAGCATTGCCTGATTTTCCGCGCTTCCTGATGGCATCCACCTTGCTCTGCATGAGCAAGGATTGCAGCGCATTCACCTTGCAACCGGCGAAGGCCAGTCGCTATATTTGAGATGGCATTGACATGATCCTCCGTCTCGCGGGCTGCCTGGCGTGTACGCTGGCCATCATGACCCCGGTGGCCCACGCGGACGCGCGGAGCGACGCGAAGGAATGGGTCAGCTTCGGCATCGAGGTCGCGCAACGCGGATTGTGGCGAGAAGCCATTTTCCGGTGGGAGCGGGCCGTCGAGATCGATCCCAGCTACGCCGCCGCCTACAACGACCTCGCGATTGGCTACGAGCACGAGGGAGAGTTCGAGAAAGCCCGCGACGCGTACGAGAAGGCGCTCCAGCTCGAACCGGACAACCTTCAGATCCGGCAGAACTACGATCTCTTCAGGGAAATCAATGACCGCGCCGGCTCAACCACCGAAGAACGCCCGTAACGCCTACGTGACACTCGTCGCAGTGTGCGCGGCGGCCTCTGTCGCCTGCGGTGTGACGTACTTCGAGATTCCCATCGAGACGCCGATTCAACCGAAGCTCGACGTCTCGGCCTTTCAGCGTGTGCTGGTGGCGGGGTTCGTCACCGGCGGTGACGAAGAAGTCGATGCGAACCAGGAAACGGTCCGGCTGCTCAGAAGCCAGCTGCGCTCACGCTCGGACCTGCGGGTGATCGACGCCGATGCGATGCCGCTCCTCGAGGTGGCCCGCGAACAGCACCGGGCGGCCTCGGGCGATTCGACCGTCAGCGAGCCCGCACCAGCCCTCGTAGACGATCCGAATCAGCCGCTGCCGCTCCCCGAAGAGATCCGCAACGAAAAGGACCTCGAACCGTACGAACGCCTGTTCGCCAACACCGCATACTGGCGGCGAATCGGGGAGGAGTACCAGGATCCCTTGATCGTCACGGGCACGGTGCTCTTCGCGCCCCACTCCCGGGCCGGCATCGTCCAGCGCGACGTCGAGCAATACGACTCCTTCGGCCGGCGCCGTGTCGTGCCCGTCCGCAGCTTCACGGAACGCAAAGGATTCATCCTGCGGCCGAAGTTCATCTTCATCGACGGCCGGACAGGCGCCACGATTCACTCCGAGGCCTACCGCGAGGAAGTGCTCTATAACGCGCAGCAGAACACGCCGGCTCTCTCGTCGTATTTCGAGCTGATGGACCGCCTGGTCCCGACTTTCCTGAGCGCCTTGAGCAGCCAGAAGATCCGGGGCACCAGAGTCCTGCTGAAGTAGCGCGTCCTTTACAAGAACTCCTTGCCCGCGGTACACTTACGCCTTTTGGGCAGGTGTCGAATATGTACGCAATCGTTCAGACCGGCGGTCGCCAGGTCAGAGTCGTCCCTGGCGGGACGGCGATCGTGGACGGCACGGCCGGTGAACCAGGCACCGAGCTGACGCTCCCTCAAGTGCTTCTCGTGGAACGGGACGGCGGCGAGGTTGTCGCGGGTGCCCCCTTTGTCGCCAACGCGCGCGTGGTCGCAGTCGTCGACGGCGAGGTTCGCGGCCCCAAGATTCGGGTCTTCAAGAAGAAGAAGCGCAAGGGCATGCGCCGGACCAAGGGCCATCGCTCGACGTTCACGCGCGTGCGCATCAAGGAAATCCTGCTCTAGCCGGGAACGACGTCATGGCACATAAAAAAGGACAAGGCAGTTCGCGGAACGGCCGCGATTCGAACGCGCAGCGCCTGGGAGTCAAGGCCCACGACGGGAACGTCGTGACGGGCGGCACCATCATCGTCCGCCAGCGGGGCCGCCGGTTCCGCCCGGGCTTGAACGCCGGACTTGGCAAGGACGACACGATCTTCGCCAAGGTCGACGGTCGGGTGCGCTTCGAGAATCACGGTTCGCACGGCCGCGTCATCAGCGTTCTTCCGGTCGAATAGTTGTTCGTCGACCAGGTCGACATTCACGTCGCGGCTGGCCACGGTGGCCGGGGATGCCTGGCTTTCCGCAGGGAAAAACGCGTCCCGCGGGGTGGCCCGAGCGGCGGTGACGGGGGACATGGCGGCTCCATCTACGTGGTCGCCAGCCCGCACACCAACACCCTCATCCACTACCGATTTCACCCAGAGTTCGCTGCCGAACGCGGACGCCACGGCGAGGGATCGAATCGCACTGGCGCGAGCGGTGCGGACCTCGAGCTGCCGGTGCCGATCGGCACGCTCGTCTACGAAAAGCCCACAGACTCCGACGTCCTCGAGCTCCTCGCGGATCTTTCCGTGGAAGGCCAGCGTGTCCTCGTCGCTCGCGGTGGACGAGGCGGTCTCGGAAACGCGCGCTTCGCATCGTCGACCAATCGCGCGCCGCGCAAAGCGCAGCCAGGCGAGGAAGGCGAAGAAAAGGATCTCCGCTTCGAACTGAAGCTGCTGGCGGACGTCGGTCTGGTGGGATTCCCCAACGCGGGCAAGTCCACGCTCATCTCACGAATATCCGCTGCCCGGCCGAAGATCGCCGACTATCCGTTCACCACGCTGACCCCGAACCTCGGGGTCGTCAGCCTCAGTGGCGACCGGAGCTTCGTCGTTGCCGACGTTCCGGGACTCATCGAAGGCGCTCACCGCGGCCTCGGGCTCGGTCATCAGTTCCTGCGCCACTTGGAACGTACGCACGTCCTGATCCACGTGGTCGATATCTCCGGCGCCAGCGGACGCGATCCGGTGTCCGATCTCGACACCGTGCGCGGGGAGCTGGCCCTCTACCGACCGGAGCTCTCGGCCAAACCGCAGCTGGTCGCGGCGAACAAGGTGGACGCGCTGAGCGAAGCAGAGGCCCTCGATCGACTCGCGGAGCGGTCCTCGGCTCTCGAACTTCCCTTCTTCAGGATCTCTGCGGTGACTGGAGAGGGCGTTTCGGCCCTGCTCGAAGCAACGTGGAAGACGATCGCGGCGAGCCCGGCCTCGTCTACACTGGATCCGTCGCTCACGATGGACGCCCCGGATCTGAAACCTGGCTCATAGGGAGATCCTCGCCACAGCATGGCCGCAGGCAGGCGTGTCGGCGTGATGGGCGGCACCTTCGACCCGATTCACGGTGGGCATGTCGATCTCGGCCGTGCGGCCGTGACGGCGCTCAACCTGACGGAACTGCTCGTCCTGCCTTCCAGCGTTCCACCACACAGGCCGCAGCCACATGCGTCGAGTCATCATCGCTTCGCCATGGCAGCGATGACGGTTTCTCGCGAAACTTCGTGGCGCGTCTCGGACCTCGAGTTCGAGTCACCCGGTCCCTCGTATACCACCACGACGCTCGATCGCCTGAAGGATGCCGGCTATTCGCCGGACGAATTGTTCTTCGTGATCGGCGCCGACGCCTTCGCCGAGGTGGAGACGTGGAGGAACTATCCGGGCCTTCTCGATCAAGCGAACGTCGCCGTGGTCTCGCGGCCCGGATGGCGTGTCAGCAGCCTCCCGGCCCGCC
>JBFWPD010000200.1:0-7089 GCA_050250175.1 Vicinamibacterales bacterium | reverse complement strand
AACAGGGAAAGACAGACGGGGAGCAGAAGAATTCGCCGTACCGATTGCATTCTCTGTGTTCTCTCCCTGGGCTGTCGCTCCGTTCCGGTCAGCTGGCTCGACTTATCGCGAAGAACAACGATCATATCGCGACGGGCCGCGAAGGTGACGCCTCGTTCGGAGGCGTACGACTTCTGGCTGAAACGCTAGTGTTTGTGGTGATGTCTGCCGGGCAAGGTCATCGACAATGCCGCGGCGACGACAAGCGCGCCCGCATAGACGACCAGCGGCCGCTGATGCGAAGCCGGACTGGCCCCGTCGGTGAGCAGGACGCCGAGCGCGGTCGTGCCCGCCACGCCTCCGAGATAGCGCATCGACGAGACGACGCCTCCGGCCATGCCCGACTGTGTATGGTCGACCGTGCTCATCGACGCGGCCTGCGCGGGCGGGGACGTCATCCCGACGCCCGCCCCCATCAGCAGCATGCCTGGCACGACGTCGGACGGCACTTGCACGGACGCGAAGTCCGCAAACCACCAGAGACCCGCCAGAGCAATCACTGACCCGAGGAGGGTTTGCGCGCGCGCGCCGATCGTCTCCGTGAGCCGTCCGCCCGCGACCGACGTGAGCACCATGGCCGCCGTCAGCGCCAGCAGCGCCTGTCCCATCGTCCGCGGCCCGAGGTGTCGCGCTCGATCGAAGAAGACCGGCAGCTGAAAAATCAGCGGGTACATCGCCATGTTCTGCAGCGCGATGATCGAGCTGGCTCCCAGGAACGCACGGTGCCTGAACAGCGAGAAGTCGATCACGGGAGCCGCCGCACGCCGTTCCCGGAACGGAAACGCAATCAGGAGCAACGCCCCGACCAGGGCAAGCCACCAGGCGCCTGCGCCGGACATCCGCAGCGCCACGATCACGAGAGTGAGACCGGACGCGAGCAGCGCGCTGCCGGGCCAGTCGAACGATGGCTGGTTGGCCGCCGCGCGCGAGTACATACCGCGCGACAGGAGGACGAGCAGCAGCGAGACGCCGATGACCGGCAGGTTTGCGGCAAACACCGCGCGCCAGCCGAATCGCTCCGTCAGTTCGCCGCCCACCATCGGTCCGATTGCCGCTGCGAGGCCCATGCAGGCGCCGAAGAGCCCGAACATCCGCGCGCGTCGTCCCGCAACCGTCTGGTTCCGCAGGATGGCCATCGTCGCGGGAACCGTGGCCGCGCCACCGGACGCCATGAGAACCCGACCCGCGCCCAGAAGGTGCACTTCCCCACCGAGCACGCCGAGGACGCTTCCAGCCGCGACGAGCGACAGCCCGACGATGAGCGCACGGGCGTGCCCGATGAGATCTCCCAGCTTGCCCCCGGGGCTTTGGAGCGCGATGCTCGTAACGAGATAGCTGGCAACCAGCCACGATGTGAGGACCGAAGGGTCCGCGCCGAGATCCGCGCCAATGCTGGGCAGCGCGACGGCGATCATCGTGCTTCCAAGGGGAGCCAGCGACGCGGCGAGCAGCATGCCCGCGAGCGCAGACAGGGGCAGGCCCTGCTGTGGCTGCTGGTGCGCGGACGTGCTCACCGGTTGCGGGTCATCGCCCGGCACTGCAACATGTAGAGCGTTCCGCCGGCAAAGGCCCACTCGAGGTCCAGGCCCTTCCCGAAAAACCTCTCACACCGCTGGGCCAGCTGGTGGAGGCTGGCGAGCATCGCGTCGGTGAGGCACAAGGTCGTCACGCGATCGCCGTCGATCGTTTCCTCGACCGTGCCGCCATCAGGTGCGGAGCGCAGCGCGAGATCCTTCTCGCCTGCCGTGCGTCGCAGCACACGCCCCTCGGGATCGAGGGCGTAGTTGTCCGGGACAACCAGACCGGCGACGACGGCTTCGCCGAGTCCCCAGGAAGCCTCGATGACGCGCTCGTCACCACCGGTCAGCGGGTTCTTCGTGAACAAGACACCGGCGCAGTCCGGCTCGATCAGGCGCTGCACCACGACGCCGACCCGCGGCGCATCATCCATCCCGAGTGTGCGCCGGTAGGCGCGAGCTGATTCCGTATGCGCGGATTCGCGCACGCGCAGCACGGCGTCGGCCACTCGATCCTCGTGGCGGACATTGAGAATCGTCACGTGCTGGCCGGCGAAGCTCGCCGTCTCCGAATCCTCCCCGATCGCAGACGACCGCACGGCACAGGGTCCTGACAACTTCCTGAACTCGGTACGCAGCGCCTCCAGCGCGGCTGCCTCGTCTTCGAAAATCGCCTCGACATCGGCCGCTGCAAGGGCGAAGCCCGGCGGCACCGGCAGTTCCGCGCGCAACGCTCGTGCGAGGGAGGCAGCCTTGCCCCCGAACTGCGCCGGATCGATGGCATCGATGAGCAGCGAGAGGCTCACCCCGCCCCCACGAGCTCGACGACTCCCCTGTCACCGTCCACGCGCACGCGGGCGCCGTCGGGAAACATCGTCGTCGCCTCGCGCGTGCCGACAACCGCAGGGATTCCGTACTCACGGGCCACGATGGCGGCGTGAGACAGCTGACCGCCCCGATCGGTGACGATGGCGCCGAGCAGCGGGAGTACGACGTTGAATGCCGGCCCGGTATTCCGCGTCACGAGCACATCGCCCTGGTGCAGCCTGTTGAAGTCTTCCGGCCCGTGGATGACCCGTACCGGGCCTTCGTAGACGCCAGGGTGCACCGGGAGGCCCGCGACGCTCTTCGGCGCCGCCTGCCGAACCGGGACGTTGAAGATCTCGGCGATGGCAGCGTCGACGGCACGCGCGTTCGCCTGCGCCTTCTTCGGCAGCCACTCGGCAGGTGGCGGTCCCTTCGGCTCGAGTCCAAGATACGGAGGCGCGTCGGCGACGGTCTTCGTCTCACGCCACGTCTTGCGGCGGCGCAGTTCGTCGACGCCCGGCCCCTTCCCGCTCTGGAGCATCTCGAGCACCTCTTCGTGGCTCGCATCAATGGCGAGGCCCTGCTCTGGCAGGACGCCTGCGTCAGCGAGTCGCCGGCCCGCCTCGAGCATCGCGCGGCGCGCGAGACCGATGCCCCACGAATCGTTGTACATGCCGCGCTCGTCCCGCAGGCGATAGATGAAGCGGGCTTCATCGAGCAGCCGGTCGAACTCTGCGCGGTGAGCCTCCGGCACCTTGGCTCGCAGGGCATCACGACGCTTCTCGTAGTCGGCCTCGCGATCCGAGTTGTCGGCCGCACCGAAGATGGCGCGGACGAGCATGTCGGGCATCTCGAGGGCGTACTTGTCGCCGATGTCATATCCGGAGACGACGCGATAGGAGACTTCGTCGAGATACGCCTGGAGCGGCTCGGCGACGCCCGGTCTCGCTTTCAACTCGTCCAGGACCTGTGGCGCCGGCCGGCCGCTGACGCTCGCCGGGGTGATGCCGGCCGCCGCAAGCGCTTCGCGCAGGCGCTCGAGTGGAGGCGCTCCGACGCCACGCGAGACCGGCGTCGCGCCCTTGAGCACCCCGAGCACCTCACCCGAAGAGAGGCCCGTCCAGCGCTGCACCTCGGACAGGAAGTGGCCGACCGGAAAGCAGCACGGGATCGTGAAGATGTGGTGCCGGTAGACCATCTCCGCCAGATTGGCGCGAACCTCGTTCAGGTACGCGACAAACTCCGCGTCACCCAGCGCGGCAACCGGCGTCTGCTGAAGCTTGCGGTTGCGTGCGATGGAGTCTGGCTTGATTTCTTCGTCCCAGCGGCGCACATCCTCCCGCCAGAGACGCCGCTCGAAGACCTGGGGGGCGGCGGAAACGCGCCGACGGATCTCGGGATGCAGGTACGTGAGCAACGTGAAGATGGGCCGCGGGGGCGGGCCGGCCGCACTCTCGGGCGCTCCCACGCCGACGAACTTCGCATAGCAGAAGTCGTTGGAGAAGCCCATCCTGAGCGTGTCCAGCAGCAGGCCGTAGCGTTTCGTGCCTTCGCCGAAGCCGCGCGCGAGCGGCTCGGACACGAGCGTGCTCGCGTACCGTGTGGCGGGCTTCGCGAAATGCGTCTGTTCGAGCTCCCAGGAACCGGGACCAGGAGCCTTGAATTCGACCTGCGACATGGGACCCTCTCAAGAGAACTTCGTTGCCAGGCGATGGAATCCTAATACACGACGGCGCAGGCGGTCGCCAGGCCGCACGAGGCTCGCAAGGAACAGGAAGGTGAGGACCTCAGGGTCCCTGGAACGTCAGGTGTCGATGTCCGGGGGGGCGGAGTGCGGCCGGCCTTCGACGCGCGCCAGCACGTTGAGGATCAACCACGCGCAGATCGTTGCCACGAGACACAACCAGATCGCACCGGTGCCGGCAGCGACACCGATCGCCGCCGTGAACCAGACGCTCGCGGCAGTCGTCAGGCCGGTCACGTTCTCGGTTTCCACCCGTTTGAGAATCGTCCCGGCCCCGATGAAGCCGATGCCGGCTGCGATACCCTGAATCACCCGGCCGACGTCGCCCTCCCCGCCATGCTCGGTGACGACGAGCACGAAGAGCGCCGCAGCGAGTGCCACGAGCATGTGCGTGCGCAACCCGGCCGCCTTCCCGACCGACTCCCGCTCGGCGCCGAGCAGGCCGCCGAGCGCGGCTGCGACCACCAGCCGAAGACTCATCGCCACGAAGCGGTCGAGGTCGGGGAGCGTCAGGAGATAGATGGTCAGGGGCATGGGCCGAGACGTGAGCTGAGGAAGCCGGGAGCTTCGGGCCGTCAGCCCGATCGAACGTCAGCGTCAAGGACGCGAAGAGGCGCGCCCCTGACGGCAGAACTACAGATGCGCCTGCAGCGGATCGTGCATGCGGCGTCCGTGCTCGAGGAACATCAGGATGATGTCCGGCGTCACGGGTGACCGGCGGAATGCGTCGACGCCGATCGCATCGGCGATTGCGTTCATCACGGCGCCGTAGGCCGCGCCGACCGGGGGCTCGCCGACGCCGCGCGCGCCGACCGGCGTCTCCGGATCGGGAAGCTCGACCGCCCCCGTCTGCAGGCGTGAAGGAATATCGAGGATGCTCAGCGGCTTGTTGTAGTGAAACCGCTTCGCCAGCGGCACACCGTAGTGCGGGTCGTACACCCACTTCTGACAGAGGGCGTGACCGATCCCGAGGCAGCTCCCGCCGTTGATCTGCGCTGCCAGGCTGCGCGGGTTGATCACCGAACCGACGTCGCCCATGCCGAGATAGTCGATGAGTGTCGGCTTGCCCGTTTCGAGATCGACCTCGACCTCGGCAAAGCCGGCGACGAACGAGTAGGTGGTGCCGTTTCGCGGATACACGTCCTTGGCCACACCCATCAGTCCCAGGCCCACGAGCCCCGCGGCCGCGGCCTTCGTGTCGGCATGAATGTCTTCCGGCACCTCGTGGCCGTCATAGCGGCCTCCGAGCACGATCGCCCGCGTCGCAGCCTGCGCGAAGGTCATGCCTCGTCCAGGATTGCCGCGCATGAACACGCGCTCTCCGCCGACGTCGTAATTCGAGGGAGCGCCGCCGAGATCGCGAGCGGCGATCTCCTTCAGTTTGCCGATGGCATCCATCGCTGCGGCGTGATTCGCCCGCGTCATTGCATGCGTCGTCTGGCTGCCGACCGAGAGACACGAGTACGGCAGGTGCCGGCTGGAGTTTCCCCAGACCACTTCAACTTTCTCCCAGGGAATCGTCAGCAGTTCGGCCGCCACGCGCGCAAGGTCGAACAGCGAGTGCGTGCCGAGGTTTCCGACGCCGCTCTGCACGTAGAGCCTGCCGTCGGGCCGGATTGTCATCAGGCCGTCGTGGCCGATGGACCCTGCGGTGTGCGTGCCCACAGCGACCCCGACGCCCCGCACCTTGGATCCGTTGCGCTGGCCGGTGCGCGCGGCCCGTTCACTCCAGCCGAAGCGCTCCGCGCCCATGTCGAGCGCTTCGCGCACGAACGCGCTCGTCGTGACTCCCCGCCGTCCGTTCTGCTGTTCGGGACCGAAGGGTGCCCTGCCGGCAGGTGCGTTGACCTTGCGCATCTGCACCTGATCGATGCCGAGCTGCCTGGCCGCCTTCGTGACAGCCTGCTCGACGATCGCAATGCCCTGCATCTCGCCCGGCGACCGCTGGAACAATCGCGTCGGCGTGTTCGTGAGGACGTTGATCGCGCGGAAGCGCATCGCTTCGGGCTGATAGAGCAGGGACGTGGCCTGGCCCGCCGCGCGGTGATCGCCCCGCTCCCCTCTCGCGCCGTTGTCCTGGAGGATGAAGAGATCGAGGGCGGCAATACGGCCATCTGCGCGGAAGGCCATTCGCGCGCGTCCCGTCATGTTCGTCCGCGCGTGCCCGATGTAGTGCTCTTCCTCCCGGCTGATGCGCATCATCACCGGAGCGTTGGCCTTCCTCGCAAGCAGTGCAGGGATGACCATCGATACGGCCCCGCCCCCCTTGCTCCCGAACCCGCCGCCGGTGTACTCCGAGACGAAGACGACATCAGCCTGATCGAGGCCCATCCACCGCGCGACCGAGGCGCGGGTGCGCTGCGTGCTCTGGGTCGAGCCGTGGAGGTACAGCTTGCCGTTCTGCCAGTACGCCATCGCGGTACGTGTTTCCATCGACTGATGGCTTGTGGCCGGCACCACGAAGGTCTCGTCGAGAACGAGCGCCGCGTCGCGGAAGCCTGCCTCGAGATCGCCGTAGGCCCACTCCTCGGGGGCCTCGCCCATCGGCAGCTGGCCTTCGGCGACCTCCGCGAAATCCTGATCCGTCCACTTGATGGGTTGGATCTCCATCCGGTTCGACACCGCTCCCTCGAGGTCCTGCCTGGCGGGTCCGCGCGCCTGGGCCCACGCATTGCCCGCGAGGTGAGCGTTGGGGCTGCCCGGCCGCAGGCTCTCGAGAGGATCGGTGACGAAGGGCAGTTGCTCGAGATCGAGCTCGATCCGTTCCACCGCTTCGGCGGCGATCAGCTCGTCGACTGCCGCCACTGCGAGGATGGGCTCGCCCTCGAAGACAGGCTCGTTGGTCAGCGCGGGAATATCGGCAAGCGCGGCTTCGGGCAGTTCATCGGCGGTGAGGATCGCGCGCACGCCCGGCATCGCGAGCGCCGCCGTGGTATCGATGCCGCGCACGCGCGCGTGCGGCATGGGGCTGAGGAGCAGCTT
>JBFWPD010000199.1:0-7156 GCA_050250175.1 Vicinamibacterales bacterium | reverse complement strand
AGTGAAGGGCTATACTGGAGAACACTTGGACACGTTGAGCTACCCTCGGCGTTTCAGGTTCTCGGGCCGTAGCGCAGCCAGGTAGCGCACCTGAATGGGGTTCAAGCAGTCCCATTTCTCGGTACGGCGCGACATCACTCGATTCGCACCCATCGCGGAAGCTCCTCCCTGAACTAACGATATAGATAGTCGGAAGCCCCGCCTTTCGTGGCGGGGCTCCTGTTTAGGCAGTCGAGCCAGCGCATTAGCTCGTCTGGACCTGATTCTAGGAGGATGGTCGCAACTCGACGTCTGCTTCGTCGAGCGGCTCCTCCACCGCGTTCCGGAGCCATGCTGGATCGAAGCCATCTGCCGATGCGGCCTGAACCTGAATGAGCACTTTTCCACTGTCAGCCTTCTCAGCCAGATTGGCGATCGCTGGGAATGCTTTGAACACCTGATCGCGGGTGGCTTCAAAGCTCAAGCGAACCGACGACCGCGCCTGAGTGCTCGTGGCGGTGGTAACGGTCGCAGTGCCAGGGTCGGGAGTAGGCTGAGGCAGTACTACGACCTCTGGCGTCTCCCTGATCTCACCTGGCGCTGTCGTTGACGTCGCGACAGGCGGTTCAGGCATTGCCGTGGGCAGCATGAGGAAGCCGGACTCGAAGTCGACTTCATCCTCGGAGAGCGTTCGACCGATAGTGGTCTTCTCGTAGGGGACCTGGTAGCGCCCGTCAGGGCCGATGCCGGGCACGTAGCCGCTGGTGTAGGCGAATGCCCCTTCGGCGACTCCGCGCACGATCGCCTTCCGAATGGCCTCCGCCGAGGTGAGACGCGGCGGTTCGAGGAACTGAAAGAAGGCGTCTCGCACGTCGGCAGCAGTGACTCCCATCCGGGCCGACTCACCCTCGTTCAGCACCTCGCCTAGGCGGAGTCGCTCGATTACCTTGCGTGGGGTCACAGATCCATGGACCTTTGGCGTTCCGACGTTTGTGAGCAGCTCCATGATTCGTTCGTGGATGCCGGTTGCCTGAAGCGGACGTCCACCGACGTCGACCTGCTCATTCTGGATGCTTCCGTTCTCGACTCGCGGGAGCCAGACGGCCGCGTAGAGAGCGCGGAAAGCAGACTCGGCGGCAGCTTCCTCGGTGCGTCGGCGCTCGCGAAGCTGGTCGAGTTGCTCCTTCGATAGGCGTAGCTGGGCCTTCTTGTTGTCGACGCGCTCCACGGCGAGCAAGTAGCGAGTGGCACGTCGTAGGGCCTCGATCTGCTTCCGATCGGGGATGGCGAGGGCCACGCCATTGCGAAAGTGACGCTGCCGATCGCCGTACTTTGTGAACAGTTCGACGGCGACACGCTCCTGCTCGGATCGTGGCTCCATCACCAGTTCGAGGGGCAGGTAGCCGACCAGGAACGTCGGCTCGTCATCGGGAAGATCCTGCGTCCGTATAGGCCAGATGACCGTGGCGCGATGGCCGGCGAGACGTTGGGTGAGCATCTCGCGGATGCGTGTCTTCACTTCGTCCGGGTTGCGAGCGACTTCGCTTTCGGCATCCTCGATCAGCTTGGTGACGTTCGGGTCCTTCTTGAAAGCGTAGCGAGCCCCGTCATAGTGGAGATACAGGCAGGCATTTCGAAGCTCGGACAGGACCGCGGTGGCCGTGATGTTGTCGAGGTCAGGCCCGACGCACGCAGCCAATAAATCACTTTCGCTTACTCCCGGTGGTAGCATCTCGCCGTCACCCGCGCCGGCAACCTGGAGACCACCGAACGAGTAGATCAGGATCGCAGTCGCCAGGCGTGTCGCCGGCTTCACACTCGCCAGGGCGGGCGTCTCTCGAGCTAGCCGCTCGTCAATCCTCCGGGCGCGGGCATTGGGACCGCTGATGTCTGCCGTGATGACCGGGTCATACTGGTTCTGGACGCCGAGCTCCTTGACGAGTTTCATCCGCACATCGACATCGGAAATCGGAATCTCGCCTGGTCCGAGCAGCGGTCGGGCGCCCCCGTTCTTCTTCAGCGAATGGAGACAGGACGCCAGGAACCGAAGCGCCCCGCGGGTTCTCTGAAAGCCGTCCACGGCTGTCCAGCGCTCGCGCATGACGTCGATGAGGGCTGGGTGGAAAGGGTATGCCTCTCGGAGGCGGTCGCGGAATAGTGTTCCCTCTTCATCGGCCTGTTGGCGCTCGGCCGGAGTTTCGGCGTAGGCGCGGCGCATACCCGTGACGGCCCCCTGGTACGCGCTTGCGATGTCGCTTGCCACCGTGCTGTCCGGAGTGGCCCCGAGGAGCCGCCGCCGAAGGACCGGCAGCACCTCGTCGCCGGTGACCGGCTCACGTAGTTGATCGACCCGGGATGCGAGCTTGTCGATCTCTTCGAGCAGGGCGACGTTCCCAAGGGACTCCCGCGCACTCCACTGGAGCGAGTAGACCATCGCCGCTCGCGCGCTCCCGGCGACCTCCACGGTCAGATTCTGGAAGAAGTCCTTGGCCTGGCGTTGAAGCGTCGATTCGAGCACGGCGACCGCGGAAGCACGCTCCATGTACTTCAGCACTTCGTCCAGCAGCAGCAGAACCGGTCGACCGTTCGCGCCGGTCGTCAGCATCTCGCGGATCACATCTCCACCCGGCGAGACGCGGTCTCGATCGTGGCCGGCGACGAGATCGAACGCCGACTGCCCGCCGATCTGCCAGGCGATCCAACCCCACATCGTCTGGATCTTCGGCCCGCCGGGGATCGTCGTGCCATCGCGGGCGTCGAACTTCTCGCCGTCGAAGACCGCCCACCGCACCTCGCCAGGATCGGCAAATCCGGCCGCTTCGGGGATCGTGTTGAGGGCCGCTCGGTCTCGCGCGGCATGGAGCAGCGCCGCGAGCGTGTGAGACTTGCCGCCACCGAACGGTGTCCGCAGCTTCAATACACGGTTGTAGCCGCCCACCCCCGCTAGCGAGCCAAGTACCTCCTCCAGCATCAATCGGAGGTCTACCGTCAGGTGGGTGGCCCGGAAAAACTCGCCCGCATCACGGTTCACGACCGGCACATTCTGGTCACGCGAGGCGATGGCTCCGAGATCGATGGCGAAGACGGCGTCGGTGAGGGCTCCCGACTCGACATCGGAATGGAGCTTGACGAGGTCAGTCCATGGTCGAAGTGTCGTCGTGCTCACATCGTCTCCCCATCACTCTGGATCGGCATCCTGGCGGAGACTACGATCTTCCGCTCGGCGCTTTCTTCGGCGAATAACTGGCGTGCGATCATCGGACGCCCTCTCACTCAGAGTAGTGGCCGCGCCGACGATTCAATCAGCGCGCGCCAGTTAGCGGTGAGCTTGCCGAGGGCGGCCTGCTCAGAAGACGTCGTCGCAACCAGTGTCCGGGCCTCAGCCTCACTCTTGCCCTTCAACCCGGCGCCGGCCAGCGCCTGGGCAACGAGTCGAAGCCGCTCGCGGTCGGGCCGGGCTTCGTCCAGGAATCGGATAAGACTGCGCGGCTCGTACTCCATCAACCAGAGCAGGCGATGGAGCACGTCGATCAGTGGCGCCGGAGTGCCATCGTCGGCTGGTAGACCGAGGTCTTCATTCCGGCCGCGCTCGGAGAAGTCGCGCAGGCGGTAGTTTCCCTTCTTCTTTTCCGCCAGAGCGTGGCTCCCGTGAGAGAGACCTCGCGGCCCGTCCAACTCAACCCGCTGGCCGTACGTGAACACGATAGCTTCGCCCGCGTCCATCTCGGCTGCCTTGTAGGTGTAACGCCAGAGCACATAAAAGCGGCTCGGCCCGTCCACGGCGGCGACGCCCGAGCGCGGCACGTCGAAGATCTTCTCGAGCAGCGTCTCCAAGACGACACCCTCGACCTCGGCCAGGAACCGCTCGGCAGGCACCTCTTCGCCATTGGCGTACTCGACCCGCTCAAAGCGCGTAAACGCCCTGAGACCAGCTCCGACTGCGGCGATGACGAGGTCTGCGCCGATGATCCCCATCTCCCAGAGCGTCTCGACTCGCTCGCGGACGATCCGTTCGAGGTCTGGCTGTACGTCGTCCTCATACGAACCAGTCTCCGCACCCGTGCGCTTGCGAGCAACGAGGAAGATGCTTGAGGCAAGCGCGGCGGCATCGGCGGCGACGAGTCGAGCGCCCATCTCCGTGTCCAATGGCCAGGCCTCGGTCACCGTGAATTCCGCTCGCCGCATAGCATCGACGAGCGTGGCCCAACCGAGCGTGGTCTTGTGGGCGTAGACAACCACCATGCTCCCATCAGGCTTGAGCACCCGAGCGGCCTCCCGGAACGACCTCAGCATCATCGACTCGTACTCGGCGTTGGCCTTGCGCATGTCGCCTGCATGGCGTGAGGCAAGTGCGGTCGCCTCGGCTCGTTTTGGTGTGAGCTCAGCGGAAAAGTGTTCTGGATAGAGGTGACCGATGGTTCGTTTCAGCCACACGTAGAAGAAGTCCGATACGTCTCCGTATGGCACATTGTCGTAGTACGGTGGATCCGTGACAACCGCACTGAAGGTAGAGTCAGCCCATGTCAGAGTCGTCGCCGACCCCCGAGCGATGAAACCACGGTCCGGTGCATCCCACGTATCGTTCAACCCTTCAATTGACCGGGCGACTTGGCTTTGCCACGAACCTCCGATGCCGGAATACGGGACTTGCTCCGCAAAATCCCAGACCATTGCCAGAGCCTGCCGTCCGAATGCGTTGACACACAACTCAGCATCGGGCTTCCATCGAGTAAACGAGCAGTTCAGGTCGGCCACCTTGTTGACCGCGAGTGCTAGTATGGTCAGCGTCGCATTCGATCTACCTCTATCGAAGTTACGCGCATTCATTGCCTGTTCGGCATCTCGCATCGACGAAGCAAATGTCATCAAGCAGAGTAGTTGCCGTAGACTGAAGAGGTCACCAAATTCGGTCAGCCCATGTCGAGTCACGCCAGATAGTCCGCGCGCATTGGGAGAGGGACGAAGTGGGTTGATTGGTTCATAAGGGACCGTTAGTCCCGTCCTTTTGCAGACGCTTGCTAATCGCTCATGCAGTAAATCATCACTCGGCAGGCAGTGATCTTCGACTTCGCTTCCAGGAATGTAGACCTTTACCTTAGATCCGGCTCTTGTACAAGCGATCGCCATGAGCTGCTTTCCGATTCGCTTCTCGATTCCAGCGCTCTGAACGTAGGCCGCATCGGCGACTGACCCACAAAATGGGCAAGTTACATTGCCTCCCTCCGACCCCAATCCAGGGTCAAAACTGAGCCCGTCCGTCGTGTCGGCCTCGACAACCTGGAAGCGAACAGACTTTTCGCCTGGCCGCGCCATCATCTTCAGAGCAACGCAGCGCCCATTCTTTTTCTTGCGAAGCCACGTTTGCTTCACCAATGGGACAACCGCTCCGCATGTCGGGTTCTTGCAGCGGACCGTGCGCGTCCAGAGGTACGCGACGGGTGTAAGCCAGCCGGACGGCACTTCAGTCGTGAACCGTTGCTGTCCGCTGGATTCGAATCCGGCTCCGGCCATCTCGAGCTGGGCCTCACCAATGGCTTGCCGTGCCTGGGGGGCAGCTGGGTCCGGGATGGGAGCATAGAGATCGCCGATCTCCGCTCGCACTCGCTCCAGCACCCACTTGCCCCAGTGTTCCACCTCTGCCGCCAGACCCGCCCAGGACCCATCCTTGGCCGAGCCCGCTGCGGTTGAGTCTGCCTTGCCGTATTTCTGCGGGTAGACCAAGGTGCAGAGCTCGATGATGTGGGCGACGGGGTTCAGATCAAGGGCGTATGCTTCGCAACCCAGTCGCAGCGCCTCCAACGGGATGGCGCCACCTCCGGCGAACATATCGAGCACCCTCGGTCGTGGCGCGAGCCCTTGCTCGATGTCCTCGACGGTTACGGTCTCTCCGGTTTCTTGAGTGAGGCGCTCGGCATGGGCCGACAGTACATGCCGCTCGGCCTCGGCGATCACCTTCGGGTCGCCAGGGTATTTGCAGAGCCTTTCGACGAACTTCGCCGCATTTGCCCGGCCCAGACTCTTTGTCCTAGTTTCCGTGCCGTTCGGCGGGACGAACTGTGTCGCCGGCACCAATGATCCGTAGACGGCGGCCCGTGCCGCGACCAGGGGCCGTCGCGCCCACCACAGATGTAGATTCGAGATATGCCCGCTACGGACGGCCTTCTCCCGCGCAGCCTCTTTGCTAATCGCCTGGATAGGCAGGTAGTCCTCAATGAGCCGTCGGTCGTCGACCATTACGAAGCCTTCTCGCTCGCGGTGTCGCTCTGGCGATGCTGGTAGGTGTCGAAGAGGAACGTGGCGAAGGTCGCGGCACACCCGACGGCGAGCCGTGCGTGTCGTGGATGCAGCCCACGATGGCCAGACGTCTTGCCGTGGCCCGTGCCGTAGAGGTTGCGAAGCTCGGCAAGGCTGATGGCGATCGTGGCGAGCTGCCCCAGGGTGCGTCGGATTGTCTCGGCACCCTTCGCGGTGTCCGAGATGTCATCAGGCGTCAGTTTCATGGCGCGGCACGTCTGCTTGACGAGCTTGGCAACGTCAGCATTCTTGTCGTACTCCTCGCCTATGGCGTCGAGCAGCGTCTTGCATGTCGTCTCGACCAGCTCCTTCGACGTCCCAATCGCGAGCCCTGGATCTTCATCGACGGATTGCCTCAGTCGATCGATCTGATCCTGGAGATGTGAGGTATCGAAGAGGGCCCCGGCCTTCAGGATCTGGCTGAGATCCCAGTCAGCAGCCGACGCGACGATGCGTCCCTGCTCGAATTGATATCCATCTCGCTCCAGGTGACGAACCATGCGCGTCCGCTCATCATCGTCCTCGATTCGGTCGAGGAGTCCTTCATACATGTCGAGCACTCGTCTAACGTCCTGATGCTGAGTCCAATCGATCGACGCGTAGTACTGTTCGACGAGTGCGCGGCGCTCGCCGCTTGGCATCGCTTCTGGCGAGAGGGCGCCAATCGCGATATTCGCGTTTACAAAGGCAGCCTCGATTCCTCGAAGGACGCTGTTCCGCACGAACCACTCGCGAAACTCGTAGCGGGTCTTCTGGCTGACCAGCTCGCCGTTCTTCCTTCGCGCCCTGGCTGTCACATGGCACCTCCGGTGCCCGCTGCGCCAATGGCGGCAGCCGGAATCTCGAAGAATCGCGATGCGACGATCTCTCGCTTGGCGTGATC
>JBFWPD010000198.1:0-7204 GCA_050250175.1 Vicinamibacterales bacterium | reverse complement strand
ATCATCGGCAAGAAGCCGAGTGAGGCGACGAGCGCCGTCATCAGCACCGGGCGAAGCCGCGCAACGGCCCCGAGCATTACCGCCTCATCCAACGATCGGCCTTCTTCTCGTAGACGATCCATGAAGGTGATCATCACGAGCCCATTCAGCACGGCGACGCCCGAGAGGGCGATGAACCCCACCGCCGCCGAGATGGAAAACGGAATGCCTCGTAGCCAGAGGAATAGCACCCCTCCTGTGAGGGCCAAGGGGACACCAGTGAACACGAGCAGCGCTTCCCGTGCCTTTCCGAATGTGGCAAAGAGCAGCCCAAAAATGAGGAACAAGGCAACAGGAACCACCAGCTGCAGACGCTGCCGAGCGGAGATCAACTGTTCGAACTGACCTCCCCACGCTGTCCAGTACCCAGGTGGAATTGCCACTTCCGCGCGGATCCTCGCCTCCGCTTCGGCGACAAACGAGCCGATGTCCCGGCCCCGAACGTTGGCGGTGACAACGACACGGCGCTTGCTGTTCTCCCGGCTTACCTGATTCGGTCCCGGTGCCACCTCGAGGTCGGCAATCGATCCCAGCGGCACATAGGCTGGAGGACGACTCGCCACGGGGACGATCGTGGCGCCGCCGATGCTGGGGCCGTCAGACGGTAGTGGCACGGGAAGACGGCTCATCTGCTCGATGCTCCCGCGCAGCTGCTCTGGCAGTCTGACCACGATGTCGAAGCGTCGATCCCCCTCGAATACTTGACCAGCCGACTTGCCGCCGATCGCCACTTCGATCACGTCTTGGACGTCAGCAACGTTGAGGCCCAACCGTGCCATCTCATCCCTCTTGAGATGAATCGTGAGCAGTGGCAAGCCCGTGGTCTGCTCCAATGTCGTGTCGGCCGCACCGGGCACTGATGCAAGGACGGACTCGATCTGTGTTCCGACTTCCGCCAGCAGCTCCAGGTCATCTCCGAACACCTTGACGGCCACGTCACTCCGGACACCAGCGATCAGCTCGTTGAACCGCATCTGTATCGGCTGGATGAACTCGTAGTTGTTGCCGGGAACAAACTGCAGCTCTCGCTGCAACTGCGCCACGAGGTCAGCCTTGGCACGTCCTGGATCGGGCCACTCGTCGCGCGGCTTGAGCATCACGTAGGTGTCCGCAACGCTCGGAGGCATCGGGTCCGTTGCGATTTCGGCCGTCCCGATTTTCGAGAAGATGTAGTCCACCTCTGGATACGTCTTGAACTTGCGCTCGAGCTCGTGCTGCATGTCGACAGCAGTCGATAGGCTGGTTCCTGGGATGCGCAGGGCATGCACCAGGAGATCGCCCTCATCGAGGCTCGGCAGGAACTCACTGCCGAGGCGCATCGCCATGGCTCCCGTGAGCATCATCAGGACGAGCGCCACTGCCACAGTGATGCTGCGATTCCTCATAACTACTCGCAATGCGGGGAGGTACAGGCGGGTTGCCCATTGCACTGGCAGGCTCTCGCTCTCCGACACACGGCCTGTGACAAAGATGGCGACTGCCGCCGGCACGAACGTCACCGACAGAATCATCGCCCCGAACAAGGCGGCGAGCACCGTAAAGGCCATCGGATAGAACATCTTCCCTTCGATCCCCGTGAGCGTGAGGATCGGCAGGTAGACGATCATGATGATCAGCTCGCCGAACATCGTGGCGCGCCTCACTTCGCGTGACGCGTCAAACACGACCTCGAAGCGTTCGGCCCGTGTGAGCAGGCGTCCCAGTTCGTGTTGGCGCATCGACAGCCGGCGCATGCAGTTTTCGACGATGATGACGGCGCCGTCGACGATGATGCCAAAGTCGAGAGCCCCAAGACTCAGGAGATTCCCGCTGATGCCGCGCTCGACCATGCCGGTGATTGCAAACAGCATCGACAGCGGAATGACGCACGCGGTGATAATGGCTGCCCGAACGTTCCCAAGAAACCAGAACAGGATGGCGATGACCAACAGCGCGCCGATCGCCAGATTGTGTTGAACCGTCTCGATGGTGGCGTCGACCAGGGTGGTGCGATCGTAAACAGTCTTCGCGATGACACCGGGGGGAAGCGTGCCGTTGACTTCCTCCATCTTGGCGGCCACACGCCTTGACACCACCCGGCTGTTCTCGCCCATCAGCATGAACACGGTACCCAGAACGACTTCCTGACCGTCCTCGGTGGCCGCGCCCGTCCGCAGTTCGTTCCCGAGGAGTACGTCGGCCACATCATCGAGATGGATCGGTGTGCCAAGGTGCGTGCCGACCACGATGCGTCCGATATCGTCCAGGCCCTGCACCTGCCCTGGAGCTCTGATCAAGTACTGCTCTCCGCGACGCTCGATGTAGCCGGCTCCTACGTTCGTGTTGTTCCTGGCAAGTGCGTCAAGGACGTCGCGAAAGGTGAACCCATAGGCGATGAGCCGGTCAGGATCTGGAGTGACGTGAAACTCTTTCGTGTACCCTCCGATGGTGTTGACGTCCGCGACTCCTGGCACCGTCTTCAGCTGCGGACGGATGATCCAGTCTTGGATCGTCCGCAGGTCCATTCCCGTATAGGGCTGGCCATCCTCCTTCACGGCGCCGGGTTCCGCCTCCACGGTCCAGAGAAAAATCTCTCCCAGGCCTGTTGCAATGGGGCCCATCGTGGGCTCGAGGCCCTGGGGCAGTTGTCCGTTGACCTCCTGAATGCGCTCGTTGATCAGCTGCCGGGCCCAATAAATGTCGGTGCCGTCTTCGAACACGACGGTCACTTGCGACAGGCCGTACCGTGAGATGGACCGGGTCTCCTGAAGACGCGGGAGACCAGCCATCGCGGTCTCAACGAGAAACGTGACGCGCTGTTCGGCTTCGAGCGGCGAGTAGCCGGGCGCCTCCGTATTGATCTGGACCTGGACGTTCGTGATGTCCGGTACCGCGTCGATTGGCAGGCGCGTGTAGCTGTAGACGCCGAAGACTCCGACAGCAAGGGTCGCGATGAGGACCACCCACCGCTGACGGATCGAGAAATGAAGAATCCGTTCAAGCATGTGACCCTCGCGCGTCAGTGGTCATGGGTTGCACCCAGCTTCCCGATCTCTGCCTTCACGGCGAAGCTGTTGCCGGCCGCGTACTGTTCTCCGGGTGACAGCCCGCTCAAGACTTCAACCCACTCTCCGTCGCTTTGACCCAACTCGAGGGGACGTCCCTCGAACCAGTCGCCGTATTTGACAAAGACCACCTGCCAATCTCGGAAGGTCTGAATCGCCTCGGCCGTGACGGCAACGGGGACCGTGGTGGTATTGCGGACCAGGCGCACCGTTACAAACAGCCCGGGACGCCACTCACCTTCGGTATTCGGCAACACGATCCGGGCAATGGCCGTTCGAGTGTCTTGACCGACGACTGGTCCGACATAGCTCACGTCGCCTGCGACCTCGTCGCCGAGATCGGTTGAGATGACCGTCGCCCGTTGCCCCTCGTGAACGCTTCCGAGGTCTCTCGCGTACACCGTCACGTCGACCCAGACGGAGGACAGGTCGACGACGGCGAAGATGGCTTCATCGGCTTCGACGGCCTCTCCCACAGTGACGTCGCGGTCGATGACCGTCCCGTCGAGCGGCGCGCGAACCTCGTATCTGGCCATGGTTTCTGCGGGGGCGGAGGCAATGGAGGCAAGAGCGTCGGACGAAACGCCGAGCACGACAAGCTTCTGCGCAGCGAGTGTCTGAGTGAGCTCCGCCTCGTCGAAGTCCCGCTTGGCCTCGAGATAGTCCTGCTCGGCTGAGATCCGCTGTTTCCGAAGGGCCTCCTCACGGTCGAGCGCCACACGGGTGAACTCCACGTGATGTGCTGCGGCGAGATAGGCACTCTTCGCATCGGCCAACTCGCGGCTGTTGAGAACAGCCATGACTTCGCCCCGCCTCACTCGGTCTCCCTCGCGTTTGGTCACAGACATCACAACGCCCGAGAGCGTGGGCACGACGTGCGCCAGCCGCGTCTCATCGGCCTTCACTTCGCCGGGCAACTCCAGTGTCGTGATCAGCTCGCGCGGACCCGCCGTGTTGATCGTGATACCGGCACTCTCGATCTGATCCGCCCCCAACTCGACTTTTCCCTCAATCTGGGAGTACGACCAGCGGTGTTCACGGCCCTCGTATTCCGCGACTACCTGCACATCGAATGAATGCGGCTCTTCGACGACCGCATCTCCGCGGAGATAGTCGGCCTCTGACCTGAAACTGACCGGATCAATCCGTCCGCCGAGGCGGTGAAGCTCGATCCGGAGATTCACGTCGTCCGGCGGAAGTGGGCTCAGGTCGGCATTGAAGGGATACACGCGGAACTGCGGCGGCACGCCCGTTTCGTAGATCGTGATTTCGAGTTGAAGTGGTCCATCGGACAAGAGCCGGGCCCGGTGCGGCCCTCGTGGATAGTCAAGGGCGCCCGGCTCGGACCGTCCTTCAGCGGCCGCGGCACTGTCCGGCCCCGAGCGCAGTATCAAGAGCGTCAACACAAGGCCTATCGCGACGATGGCTCCAAGAATTGCAACCGTACGTCTATTCATCTCTCCCTCACTTGAAGCCTTCCGAGGCCCCGGCGACTTCTCGGAGCGGCTCTCCAATCAATCGCTCGATTTCTGCTGCGGCCTTGTGATACTCAGCCAGCATCCGCACGTACTGACCACCGGCACCCACCAACGTCCGTTGAGCGTCGAGGACTTCGAGATATCCGAACCGCCCGAGTCGATAGCCTTCACCCACGGCCTCGAAGGTCGAACGCGATCCGGGCAGCACGGTCGAGGCAAGCACCGCGACCTCATCCCGCGCACTCGCCAACGCCCGATAGGCCTCGGCCAGCAACGAGGTGACCCGAGCCTCGGCTGCTCGTTGTTCCTCATGCACCTTGGTGAGCCGAGCACGGCTTTCCTGAACGGCGTCCTGATTTCTGTTGAAAAGAGGGACTTGAACGGAGGCCCCAAGGACGAACGCGTTCCTGTTGAGCTCGGGGTACCGACGGTACCCTCCGATGACGGCAATGTCGGGAATCCGCTTTGAGCGCTCCACATCGAGTGCCGCTTCTCGCTGCGCAACCGCAGCCGCCCAGCGAGCCAACTCGGGGTTTTGAGACAACCGCTCGTGGAGTACCTCAAACGTGGGAACAGGTGGAAGCTCACCTAAATCGCCGGCAGCCGATTCAAACCGCGGTTCTCTGCTTCCCCAAAGTGCTGCCAGGCGCCTTCTGTCCTCATCGAGGGCCCGGCGGGCGCGATCGGCTTCGATACGTACCGCTGCGAGAGCGACGTCGGCGCGCGTCTCTTCAATCGGGGATACCACACCTGCTGCGACACGTAAGCCCACGGTTTGCCGCACCTGATCGCTCACGCTGGTGTTCTGCTCCGCAAGAGAGACTGCCTGCTGGCTCGCGAGCACGTCGAGGTATGCCTGCGTGACGCGCGTCAGGACATCGATCCGCGCAATCTCATAGTCCCACGCGGCCGCGTCGCGATTCGCTGTCGCAAGCCGTTGACGGGCTGCGCGTTTGCCACCAAGCTCGATGAGCTGACTCAATTCCACCGTGGCCTGGGTCTGAATCGGATCCGTCGCCGGGCTGAATTCGCCTCGACCAGCAAGATCCTGAATCAGGGTCGTAATCACCGGATTGGGTAGCCGGCCCGCCTGCAGCACCGCGGCTTCTTGGGCGCGTACCTCCCAAGCGAAGGCGGCGAGCTCAGGACTCTGAAGCAGTGCTAAAGAGAGCGCATCGCGCAGTCGGATCTCGCCTGTCAGATCCTCAATCGGCCGCTGTTCGAGCGTGCCCGCTTCGTCGTTCGCGGGGGTGTACACCGGCAGATCTTTTCCAAGAGGTCGAGGGGCGACCGATTGGCTCAGGACGGCACTCACGGTCCAGAAAAACACCAGAAACAGAGCGCTGGCTACTCGTACGCAGCCCCGGTCAAGACGACGACGCGTCCGGCGACAGACGGCGAAAGTCATAGTCCTCCGACCAGCACGGAAGCTGGCAGAAAACTGAAACGAACGAAAAGGTTGACGAGTGGAACGAGAACGAGTGGCTAGACTTCGACTGGCGGAGCGCGAGGAGTGAGAGTGCCTAGCGGTGGACCGTGAATGAGCTCAGATCCAACGGACACAGTGCCTAACCCCGTCTCGTTCTCAGGCAGGACCAGAACGACGTCGCTGAAGATGAGCGGTTGAGCGGATGTGAGGTCGCGAGCGCCTTCGGAGACTGCGTCCAGTCCGGACGCGATGCTGTGGTCGCCATGGTTCTCCTGCGGTTGCGAAAGCTCTTCAACCTGGAATCCTACCTGGGCGATCTGGTGGCGGTGAACGAGGGCCCGTTGGCTATGGGCGTCGGATGCCGGCGGAAGGTGAATGTGAAGCGCAGGCAGATTCTGAGCCGCGGCGATCGCAATAACCGCACACCAGCTTGCCGCGAGTCGTAGGCGTCCGGCACGGAGCACAGTGGCCCAGTATTTGGTCGCCCCGTGCCAGATGTCAAGGCGGCGATAAGTACGTGGCCAGAACTGTATTGATTGCGACTCGCGGTCCGTCCGGCTGCATCCTAACGCCCGGCTGTGGTGGCCGAGGTGATTCAGCGCGGCTCAATCGTCAGAAGTGCGCCGTCCTCTTCAGCCGTCAGGACGTACAGTAGACCGTCAGGCCCTTGGCGGACGTCGCGCATGCGCTGCCCGAGCTCCATGAGGAGCGGCTCTCGACGAAGTTCCTCCCATCGTTCATTGAACACGATGCGCTCCAGATGACCGGTACGCGGCATCCCGCCTTCACGAAGTCCAGCGACGAAGAGGTTCCGCTGCCAATGAGGAAAGCGGTCGCCCGTGTAGAACGTGATTCCGGTCGCAGCGATCGACGGCAACCAGACAACGGTCGGTTCTTCCATTCCGGTGCGTGATGGATGAGGAGATATGCGAGCTCCAGAATACTGGCGGCCATAACTCACGAGCGGCCATCCGTAATTGCGGCCTGTACGCAAGACATTGAGTTCATCGCCTCCGCTCGGGCCTTGCTCGCTTTGCCACACTTCGCCGGTTTCGGGGTTGACCGCGAGCCCATGACCGTTGCGATGCCCTAGCAGGGTGCTGAAAAAGTGACTCGCGCGGGATCGACATCATGATCCCCGCGTACTACCATGCTCCCATTCTTCGGAGGGGAGCCGCCGCATGCGTGGACCGGACGATCAGACCAGCCACCTG